>JAYRQH010000359.1:0-25993 GCA_041910715.1 Bergeyella sp. | reverse complement strand
CTAAATACACATCATAGCGCATTACTGTAGTTGCAAGTATAGATCCGTCAGCTGCATATAGGTTTCCGCGCGCGGCTTTCAGTGTTGCCTCGCGATAGTTTTTGTTGATGTAGTCGGCTTTGATTTCTTCAACATTGGTGTTCTGAAGAATTATAATTCTTCCCAGAAATATAGCGAACAAGCCGATTGCGGCTGCCGTAAAAAGGTAGCCCCATCGCAAGGTTTTTTTGCGTTTTATATCGTACTCATTTTGCTGTGCCATTCGTAGTGCTATCCAATTTTATTAAAAGCTTATGTGGGTGGCTTTCAAGGGGTAAAAGCGAGTCTTTAACCATTTGCTTGCCCAGCTCCGATTCCATTTTTACTTTGATGAGCTTACTTTGTGCGTAAGCATTTCTCGATTTGTATTCTTCTGTTTGTTCTTTTAGTTCATTTACTCTTTCTATTTTGGCGCCTACCAAGTGGTTGGAGTAGATCATCACCATCATTAGCACAAAAATGAGCAGGAAATATTTGTAATGCGTTTTCAGCTCATCACGGTTCAAGAAGTTTCCTTTTATGATATCCATAAAAGTGAGCTTCTTACTTGGTTTATATGTTGCCTTTTTTGCCAAAAGTAATTGCTTATTTATTTTTTAATTCCAATTCTCATTTTCGCACTTCGAGCTCGCGAATTTTCTTCAATTTCTTCGTCATCAGGAATAACTGCCTTGCTCTGAAGTAATTCGAATGCTTTTTTGTAGTTTCCGTAAATGTCGCGCTCAGGTTCTCCTTCAAACATTCCGTTTTTCAAAAAACGTTTTACCAAGCGGTCTTCCAGTGAGTGATACGAAATAACCACCAATCTACCTTCTGGTTTCAAAATAGAGTATGCTTGAACCAGCATTTCCTTAAGCACCTCGAGTTCTTCGTTTACTTCGATTCGTATTGCCTGGAAAATCTGAGCAAAAAATTTATTTTGCTTGTGTGCCGGTATAAAACTGAAGAGTTTTTTAAGATCTTCCGTTGTTTTTATAGTGCTTTGTTTTCTTTGATGAACGATTGTTCGTGCTAATTTTCGTGCTTCACGAAGCTCACCATAGTGGTAGAAAATGTCCGCCAATTGTTCTTCCTCATATTCGTTGATAACTTTTTGTGCGCTAAGCCCTTGCAATACGTTCATTCGCATGTCAAGCGGGCCTTCATTTCGTGTAGAGAAACCGCGTTGTGCCTCATCAAACTGGTGGGACGAAACTCCTAAATCAGCTAAAACACCGTCCACTTGCGAGATGCCGTACATCAAAAGAGAATTTTCTAAAAACCGAAAGTTCTGATTGATTAAGGTGAAACGAGGATCTTTAATGGTATTTTTCAACGCATCCAAATCCTGATCGAAAGAATATAATTTGCCTTTTTCGGAAAGACGACTCAAGATTTCTCTCGAATGTCCACCACCTCCAAAAGTACAATCCACATAGACTCCGTCTGGATTAGTCACCAGATCATCCACACTTTTCTTCAGCAAAACCGGATTATGATACATTTTCTTTCAATTTTTGATATTGTGTTTTATGCTAATACACCCTTACGAATTATCTTCTGTAAAATCAATGGAACCCATCACTTCTTCCGAAAGCGATGCAAAATCGGCTTCATTGGTTTTGATGTTTTCTTCATACGCTTCTTTATCCCAGATTTCGAAAAATTCACCTACTCCCGAAATCACAATTTCTTTTTGCAGATTAGCAAATGTTTTTAAGTCTTTCGGAACCAAAATTCGTTCTGCTTTATCGACCTCCACCTTTTTTACACCTGCTGTAAAAAGACGAATGAAATCAGCATTTTTCTTCACAAAGCGGTTGAGTCCATTTACTTTTTGCATCAGTTTGTCCCAAGGCTGTAAAGGATAAACTTCCAAGCATTTTTGAAACACAGCTCTCTTGACAACCAATTCGTTGTCAGGGAAATTCTGCAAATGCTTCATGAGTGAAGAAGGCAATTTTAGCCTACCTTTCTCATCAATTTTGCATTCATATGTCTCAAAAAAATAATTCATTTGGGACAAATTTATAGAATTATTTCCAAACTTTCCCACTTTTTCCCACTTTTTGACTTAATGTGGATAAATTTTGAATTTCGGATGTAAATTGCTGATTAATTGTATTTTAATTAATAAATGATTGTCTTTTATTCGTGTATCATTACAGACTTAAAATGGCGTTATTAATTGTTCGCCAATTCACTAGATTTCGAATATGAAAAATGAATTTTAAGAATTTTTTGCAAACGTACAGACTTGCTCTTTTGCAAGCAAGAAAAACAAGATTCTTGTGGAAAACTAAATGGAGAAAGCAAACGAAGACGTGACAAATTAAAGACTTTATTGAAGACCTAAATTCTTAGTTTATTTCTGAATGCTGATTGATAAAAAAATCGATTTTTTGTAAATTAATATTAGCTGAATACAAAAACGTAAAAAAAACGTTGATTTTGCTCAAATTCTTTTTTAATTTGCCCCTTGACGATTTGAGATTTTGTATTTTTGCGATTCATTACAGTTGATGTATGATTTTTAAAACTAAAAAGGAAAAGAAATTTAACTTTATCGAAGAGGGGGATGGTCATCCCCTTGTCTTGCTTCATGGACTCATGGGAGGACTAAGTAATTTTGATCAAATGATTCGTTTCTTTTCTGAGAAAGGTTACAAAGTTGTCGTGCCGCAATTGCCGATTTACGATTTGCCCGTGCTTAATACCAATTTGAGTGCTATTGCAAAATATGTAGCGAAGTTTATAGACGAACAAGTTAAAGAGCCGGTGACAATTGTAGGAAACTCGATGGGAGGGCATATTGGTTTGATATTGACAACCACGCGACCCGATTTGGTGAAAAATTTAGTGCTTACGGGCAGTTCTGGTCTTTACGAACGTACTTTTGGTGATAGTTTTCCGAGAAAAAGCGATAAAGAGTATATTAAACGAAAAACTCAAGAGGTTTTTTATGATCCCGATGTGGCTACCGATGAACTGGTAGACGAAGTTTTCGGAATTGTAAATGATAGAATGAAAGGCATTAAAACCGTTATGTTGGCCCGTAGTGCCATCAAACATAATATGCTAAACGATTTGCCTAACATCAAATGCCCGACGTGTATTATTTGGGGCAGACAAGACAATGTGACGCCACCCGAGGTGGCTGAAGACATGCATAAGTACATCCCTAACTCCAGTCTTTTTTGGATTGAGCACTGTGGTCATGCAGCGATGATGGAGAAACCAAAAGAGTTTAATGAAATTCTCTACAATTGGTTGAAAGATATTCAATAAATTAACAAGCCATTGAGATTTCTTAATGGCTTTATTATTATCAGTATGGTTATAAAAACATCCGATTTTGTAAAAAGTAGTGGCCGTTGGCAGGAATGTCCGGACCCTACGTTACCTGAATACGCATTTATAGGGCGTTCGAACGTTGGGAAATCCTCGTTAATAAACGCCATGATGAATAAAAAAGATTTGGCCAAGACATCGGGGACACCAGGAAAAACACAACTTATCAACCATTTTTTGGTAAATGAAGAGTGGTACCTTACCGATTTGCCAGGTTATGGATATGCACGGGTTTCAAAATCAACACGAAAAGATTTTGAAAAACTTATTACCAATTATATTCTCAATAGGAAAAATCTGGTCAATTTATTTGTATTGGTGGATGTTCGTCATACGCCGCAAAAAATTGATCTGGAATTTATCGAATGGTGTGGAGAGAGTGGTGTTCCATTTTCCATTGTTTTTACCAAGGCTGATAAACTAAAGCCCAACGCTGCGGTTAAAAATGTTGAAGCGTACAAGGAAGAACTTTTGAAAACATGGGAAGAAGTACCAAACATGTACATAACATCCGCCGAAAAGAAGGAAGGGGGCGAAGCGATTTTGGAATATATACAGGATATGAATGCCTATTTAGAAGAAAATAATATTCGATTTGATGAGCAAACTGGTTTGGAAGGTTAAAAAATTTGAGGAGCTTTCGACAGAAGATTTGTATAAAATTTTGAATGCCCGAAATGAGGTCTTTGTGGTAGAACAAAACTGTATATATCTTGATACTGATGGATCCGATGAGAAGGCTTGGCATCTTTGGGCAGAATATGATGGTAAAGTCGGAGCATATTGTCGTTTTTTTCCACCAAGAGTTAAGTATCCAGAAGCTTCTATTGGAAGAGTACTAACGACGAAATCGAGTAGGGGGACAGGCATCGGAAGACAAATGATAACCTATGCGGTTTCTTGTATTGAAAACCTTTTTAACACATCGGAGATTCGTATTTCGGCGCAAGATTATTTAATAAATTTTTACCAATCTTTTGGTTTTATTGATACGGGAAATAAATATTTCGAAGATGAGATTCCCCATACAGAAATGCTACGAAATTAGTATTATCAATGAAGTAATAAAGAAGAGCCGACATTGTCGGCTCTTCTTTATTTTAACCACCCTAATTCGGAATAGTGTTTTTTAAATTTCTGAATTTTCGGACCTACTACTGCACTGCAATATGGCTGCGTAGGATTTGCATTATAATAGCCTTGATGATAGGCTTCTGCTGGCCAAAATTTCTCAAAAGGAGCAAGCTCTGTTACATATGTTCCTTTCCATCTACCAGATTCTTCGGATGTTTTTATGGCCTGCTTTGCTCGATTTAAGTCGGCTTCGTTTTCATAAAAAATAACCGATCGATACTGCGTTCCAATATCATTTCCTTGTCGATTGAGTTGGGTAGGGTCGTGTAAAAAGAAAAAGACATCCATTAACTGATCGTACGAAATAATTGCAGGATCGTAGGTAATTTGAACCACTTCTGCATGGCCCGTCTCTCCGGTGCACACTTCTTCATACGTTGGATTTTCTTTGTGTCCGCCAGAATATCCAGAAATTACTTTATCAACACCTTTCAGCATGGTAAAACAGCTTTCTACACACCAAAAGCATCCGCCACCAAAAGTGATTGTCTCTAAGTTTTGATTGTTCATTACAGGGTCTTGTTTAATGGGTTGTTTTGCTTTAGTTTCCTGACGAGTACAGGAAATTATACTAAATGCAATTATAAAAATAAGAAAACGGAACATAAGCCGAGTTAAATTTCTTGCTAAAAAACGCACCAAAAGGTGCGCAATACTTATTATAATCTTTTGGTTTCCCAGACTAAGGCACTCGCACCAAGAATAGCTGCATCGGCCTCATCCAATTCACTGAAAACCAAAGGTACTTTACCTCTAAATATAGGCAACAAGTTGCGTTCCATATGGAGTTTTGTTGGCTTTAGCAGGAAGTCTCCCGCCTTAATCACGCCACCAAAAAGCAAAATCGCCTCAGGGGAAGAAAACATGACGAAATTTGCTAACGCTTCCCCCAATTTCTGACCCGTATACCGAAAAACTTCCATTGCGGTTGGGTCGCCCTTCATCGCACATTCGTGAACCGTTTTTGAATTTATTTCTTCTTCTGGATACTCATTGAGCATGGATTCAGGAAACTCGGCTCTGAATTTTTTTGCGGTGATCGCAATTCCTGTTGCAGAAGCATAGGCTTCTAAGCACCCCTCGGAACCTGTGCTCCAATGTTTACGTCCGCCAGGCTTCACAATGGTATGTCCAAGTTCGCCAGCAAAACCATCATGACCATAAATAAGTTGCCCATTGGAAATGATTCCACTTCCCACGCCCGTTCCCAAAGTGATCATGATAAAATCTCTCATGCCACGAGCGGCACCAAACATCATCTCGCCCAAAGCAGCAGCATTTGCATCATTAGTCATCTTGCATGCAACGCCGAATTTTTTGCTCATGAGCTCGGCAAAAGGAATAACGCCTTTCCAACGTAAATTGGGTGCGTGTTCTATAGTACCTCGATAATAGTTGGCATTTGGAGCTCCCACACCAATTCCATCAAAATTAGAATTAGGACTGTGTTCTTTTATCATCGGTTGTATGAGTTCGTAGAGCGCATCAATAAAGTCTTCTACTTTTTCATATTCATCTGTTCGTATACTTCCTTTGGTGAGGATCTCTCCCCGGTGGTTAACCAAACCGAATTTGGTGTTGGTTCCACCAATGTCTATTCCTAATGCAACCTGCCTTGATAAGTCCACTAATGCCATTATATATTATTGAGACAATAAAATTAATAAAAAATTAAATGATGGCGGTAGTATGATTGGATTTTTATTTTGTATAGTTTCAATAAGTTGTTCAATTAAACGGTAAATAAAAAAAAGACAGGTTAAGCCTGTCTTTTTTATTTATTTCATCGTCTTTATTAAGCAGGAATTTCTCCTCGGTATAAAAACGAAACAATTTCCTTGTTCATCTTATCCATCATTTCACTAAATAGGTGAAAAGACTCTTGTTTGTAGATAATTAACGGATCTTTTTGTTCGTAAACGGCACCTTGGGACGATCTTCTTAAATCATCCATTTCACGAAGATGCTGCTTCCAATTGTCATCAATGATTGCTAACGTGATATTCTTTTCGTAATCGTTGATTAGACTGTCACAATTGGTTTCGTTTGCTTTCTCAAGATTCGTCACAATAGTCATCGTTTTATTACCATCGGTGAATGGCACCTGAATCATTTTAAACATACTTCCTTGATTCTGATATACGTTCTGAATAATTGGCAACGCCTTTTCTTTCATCAAGTCAAGTTTGTTTTGATAATCATCCTGAGCTGCTTTGAAAACAAGGTCGGTAAGTTCTTTTACTTGCTTATTTTTAAAATCATCTTCACTTACTGGAGAGCCCATGGTGAAGTTTTTGATGATTTCGTATTCGAAATTTTTGAAATCTCCCTCATTTTTAGCTGTGTTAACAATGGAATACGAAACATCGTAAATCATATTAGCAATATCGTATTTAAGGTGATCACCAAATAGAGCATTTTTTCTACGTTTGTAGATAACGTCTCTTTGTTTGTTCATTACATCGTCGTACTCCAACAATTTCTTACGAATTCCGTAGTTGTTTTCTTCAACTTTTTTCTGTGCTCTTTCGATTGAACGGGTAATCATGGAATGTTGAATAACTTCTCCTTCTTTATGACCCATTCTGTCCATCATTTTGGCAATACGCTCTGAGCCGAAAAGACGCATTAAATTGTCTTCTAAAGATACGTAGAACTGCGATGATCCTGGATCTCCCTGACGACCGGCACGACCTCTTAGCTGACGGTCAACACGTCTGGAGTCATGTCGTTCAGTACCTATAATGGCTAATCCTCCTGCCTCTTTTACTTCTGCCGTCAACTTAATATCGGTACCACGACCTGCCATATTCGTTGCAATCGTTACCACGCCTGGTCTACCAGCTTCAGCAACAATTTCGGCCTCTTTTTTATGCAATTTCGCGTTCAAAACCTGATGCGGAATTTTACGAAGTTGTAATGCTCTGGATAGTAACTGTGAAATCTCTACTGAGGTAGTACCCACAAGCACAGGTCTTCCTGCGGATGTTAGTTTTTCAATTTCCTCAATTACGGCATTGTACTTCTCACGGTTTGTTTTGTACACCAAATCGTGGCGGTCATGTCTTTGGATTGGTCTGTTAGTAGGAATTACTACAACATCTAATTTATAGATTTGCCAAAGTTCTCCCGCTTCTGTTTCAGCAGTACCCGTCATCCCCGCAAGTTTGTTGTACATACGGAAATAATTCTGAAGTGTAATGGTTGCAAACGTCTGAGTAGCAGCTTCAATTTTTACATTTTCTTTTGCTTCAATCGCTTGGTGAAGGCCGTCTGAATAACGTCTTCCGTCCATAATACGTCCGGTTTGCTCATCAACAATCTTTACTTCACCATCAATAACCACATATTCGTCGTCTTTTTCGAATAGGGTATAGGCTTTTAGTAATTGAGTTAGGGTATGTACACGTTCTGATTTCTCAGCAAACTCACCAAAAAGTCGTTCTTTTTCAGCGAATTCTTCATCTTTCGTTAAATTTTTCGACTCAAGTTCGGCAATCTCAGTCCCGATATCCTGCAAAACGAAGAAGTTAGGATCTGAATTTCCTTGCGACATATAATCAACGCCCTTGTCCGTAAGATCTACTTGATTATTTTTTTCGTCAATCACGAAATACAGGTCTTTGTCAACCTTTGGCATTTCACGATTGTTATCTTGCATATACTGTGCTTCCACCTTCTGTAAAAGGGCTCTGTTTCCACTTTCAGAAAGAAATTTAATCAGTTGTCTGTTTTTAGGAAGCCCTCGGTATGCTTGAAGAAGTTTGAAACCTCCTTCTTTGGTATTTCCTGAGGTGATTAATTTTTTCGCTTCATTGAAAATTTGAGTGATGGTCTTTTTCTGGACCTCAACAATACGATCAACGGAAGGTTTCAACACATCAAATTCCTGTCTGTCTCCCTGAGGAACAGGACCAGAAATAATTAGCGGTGTTCTTGCATCATCCACAAGAACGGAGTCAACCTCATCGACAATCGCGAAATTAAGATCTCTCTGAACTAGTTCTTCAGGAGACCCAACCATATTATCTCTCAGATAGTCAAATCCGAATTCATTATTTGTTCCGTACGTAATATCGGAGTTGTAGGCTTTTCTTCTGGAATCGGAGTTGGGTTGATGATTGTCAATACAATCAATAGTCATCCCGTGGAATTGGTATAAAGGACCCATCCAAGCCGAGTCACGTTTTGCAAGATAATCGTTCACGGTTACTACGTGTACTCCTCTTTCAGGAAGAGCATTTAAGTAGATAGGCAATGTTCCCACAAGCGTTTTTCCTTCACCCGTTGCCATCTCGGCAATTTTACCCGAGTGCAATACAACACCTCCAATAAACTGCGTGTCGTAATGAACCATGTCCCATACCACTTCAGTTCCGGCAGCATTCCATGAATTTTTGTAATGTGCTTTGTCGCCTTCAATCGTTACGAAATCCCGAGTTTGTGCCAGCTCACGATCCATATCGTTCGCAGTAACTGTTAATCCTCCGTTTTGTGCCAATCGTCTTGCGGTTTCTTTCACCAAAGCAAAAGCTTCAGGAAGAATTTGGTTCAACACTTTTTCCTCTAGCTCGTAAGCTTCTTTCTTTAAAACCTCAATTCGAGCGAAAAAACTTTCTTTTTCATCAATATTGGTTGAGGTGGAGATTTTTTCGTTTAATTGTTGAATCTCGCTTGTTACGTTCGCCGAAGCGGCTTTAATTTTTGTTTTGAACTCGGCCGTTTTTTCTCTCAATCCATCATCAGAAAGCTGCTGAATTGCAGGCTCGGCTGCCTTTATTTTAGTAACTACTTTTTTTACTTCTTTCAGGTCGTTGGCATTTTTGTCTCCCAAAAAACCTTTTAGAATATTGTTTAAAAAACTCATAAATTTTTCTTTTATGCTTAAAAACGTATTTTAAGCGTGGCCGTTATGCGCAAAAAAGCGCGTGTTATTTAAAAAGCGAAAGCTTTAAGCGTCTGCCTAAAGCTTATGTGCTCTGTATTAATATTCGTCTTCGTTCCAAAGGAAATCCTCATCTGTAGGATAGTCGCTCCAAACTTCTTCGATGGACTCATAGATTTCTCCTTCGTCTTCGATTGCTTGAAGATTTTCAACCACTTCCATTGGGGCGCCAGTTCTAATAGCGTAATCAATAAGTTCTGCCTTGGTCATTGGCCAAGGTGCATCGCTTAAATATGAAGCCAATTCTAATGTCCAATACATATGTATAATATTTTTTGCAAAAGTAAAAAATTAGATGAGATTACAAAGTTTTTCCACTCTGATTTTCAATTATTTTCTTCGAAATTTCGTAAATTTTTACAGATTGAGTACGAATCTAAAAAAGGCGTTCAATTTCGATGAATTTCACTTCATTTTGACAAAAACCATTCCACAAAATTTTTTATGCCATTTTGGAAGTTTGTTACTGGATTGTAGCCGATGAGATTTTTGGCTTTGCTAATATCTGCATTGGTTCTAAGGACATCTCCCGCCTGCATCGGTAGCGGATTTTTTATTGCGTTGATTTGCAATTCAGTCTCAATAGATTCCAGCATTTCATCCAATTTCACGACTTCGCTCTCTCCTAAATTTATAATTTCATACACATTATGGTGCTGCTCCAGGTATTTTATTGATTTCAAAACACCATCAATAATATCATCAATATATGTGTAATCTCGTGCTGTAGAGCCATCTCCATAGAATGGTATTTCTTGATGATTTGCAATTCTGTTGGTGAATTTATGGATTGCCAAATCTGGCCTTTGTCGCGGTCCGTAAACCGTAAAAAACCGTAATTGTATCATATCAATACCATACAAATGGTGATAGACGTGACCTAAGATTTCACCGCATTTCTTGGTTGCTGCATACGGGGAAATTGGCCGGTCTACTGTATCATTTTCAGAAAAAGGAATTTTCTCATTATTCCCATAAACGCTGGAAGAGGAAGCGCATACAAATTTTTTAACACCAAATTCTTTACACAATTCCCAAAGATTCATACTTCCTTTGATATTAACCTCTTCATACTCCAAAGGTCGTTCTATAGAAGGACGAACACCGGCAAGAGCCGCAAGGTGAATAACCAAATCAATTTTTTGTGTAGCAAAAATAGTTCTGAGACCATCGATATTGCGAATGTCTTGATACACAAGTGTATACTTGTCGCTTTTCGTCACTTGTATTAGCTTTTCTAGATCACGTTCCTTGCTATCGGATACAGCAAATTCAGTGGATTGACCTAAACTTTCCAACGTATTTTGGATTTTAATACGATAATCATAAAAATCATCAAAATTGTCCACATTAATGACAGAATGTCCATTTTTTAATAACGCTTCCACTAAGTGTGAACCGATAAAACCGCTGCTTCCCGTAACTAAGTAATTCATAACCTAAAATGTGATGCAAATTTATTACTTTTACTTCTAAATTTTACGGTATGTTTTTTCAGGGACAAATTCAAAAAATGTCAAGTGTTTTGGCGGAGCCTATCCAATACTATCTATCATTGTCAGGTGATTTGCTTAACGTAAACCAATTACTTGGAAAAACACTAACAATTAAGCATACGGGGTATGAGTGTCTAAATTGTCAATCCGATACCGTGATCTACCGAATGGGATTCTGTAAAAAATGTTTTTTCGAGAGCCCATATGCTAGCGATACCATCATTCGACCAGAACTGTCAACAGCTCATCTTGGCATTGAGGAACGTAATCTGGAAATCGAAAAAGAAATTCAGTTGCAACCCCATATTGTGTATTTGTCGTATACTGGCGAGGTGAAAGTGGGGGTGACCCGTGAAGCCCAAATCCCGACACGTTGGATTGATCAGGGAGCTACATTTGCGTTGCCTATTGCTCGTACAACGAATCGCTACGAGGCAGGAATGATTGAAGTAGCTTTGAAAAGCCACGTTCCAGACAAAACCAATTATAAGAAAATGCTGCAAGATGATTTTGAAGATGAATTGGATTTAGCAGATTTTCGAAATAAAATTCAGATGTATTTTCCGCAAGATTTCGAAAAATTCTACTCCGAAGAAGGTGATGTTATCCGACTGGATTATCCCTACGAAAAGCCCGAAAAGGTGACGGCATTTACGTTGGATAAAAAACCTTCATTTACTGCAGTCTTAAAAGGTATTAAAGGTCAATATTTACATTTTGAGGGCGATCATTTTCTGAATGTTCGCAATCATGAGGGTTATGTTATTGAGTTGAACGTTTCCTAATTACGTTGCAAATTTTTCAAAATTTCCACTCTTTTTCTGTACAAAAGGTTTTTGCGTTAGTTTTGTAATTGCTAGCGCTTAGTTATGATGAAAAACAAATGGGTACGAAAACTGATAATTGGTTTAGGAATCGTAATGGGAGTTATACTTCTCGTGAATTTCGCTATTAATATTTACCTAAAATATCAATTACCTAAAGTCATTCAGAAAAACTCCGATTATACGGTAAAATACAAAAGCCTAAATGTTGATTTAGGAACGGGTAATATATTGGCAACGGGCATCCAAGTGCAGAATAAAAACCCAAATAATCGTAACGTCATTGGTCTTGAAGGCACGGTAGATTCGCTGAAAATCAGCCGCTTTGGAATGTATGATGCACTTTATAGCAAAATCATCAGTTCTGATGATCTCCTAATGTCTAAGCCAAAACTAAAAATTACGTTAGCCAAACCGGTTAATGAAAAAACTGGTAAAAAGCCTAATCCAGTAAAATTCGAAAACATCCGAATAAACGATGGAACCATTGCAATTTACAAACACGACAACTCAAAATTTTTCAGCGTTCAGAATTTAAAATTGGATGTAGAAAATCTTCAGATGACGGAGGAATCTTTGGAAAATGAACTTCCAGTAGTATTTGATCATTACGATATCCAGGGAGACGATTTTTATTTTCGTCCCGATGCTCGATATGCAATTTTTGCAAAAAAGGTTGCCACAGATAATGCACAGATGGTTATTTCTCAATTTCAGTTGCTTCCGCAGTTATCTAAAAGCGATTTTATACGATTGTTTCCTAACGAGAAATCCATGTTTACCTTCAAGGCACAGGCAATGACGTTTAAAGATATTGCTCTAAAGAAGAAGAATCTTAGTTTGTCTAAAATCAATTTTATCAATCCGGAATTAACGATCGAGACAACCAATGCAAAACCGAAGAAAAGCAACAAGCCACTAGCGTTTGAGGTGAGCCTTGATGAGGTACAGTTGGCCAATGCTAAAATACGAATTAAACATCCAAACGATCAAGACTTCGTGAATATCGGGAGCATGACTATGGATGTACAAAAAATAAAACTTAACCAAGAAACGGCTCAAAAAGCGATTCCCTTTGTATTTGAAAAGTTGGTAATGAAGGGTTCGGCGGTTGATATCAGTACGGATGAGCAAACCGTTCACCTCGCGAACTTTGCTTTGAATGAAAAGTCGGGCGATTTTAGAAATCTTGTTTTTAAGTCTAAAACAAAACAGTCTCAGAAAACAGTGGCCGATATGAGCTTGAATCGGCTCAACCTTAAGTTGAATTCGTGGGGTTTTGAAGATAAAAAGCTGAAACTGGATGTGAATTCGGTTTTGTTGGAGCAGCTAAACGGTACAATTACAAGTGCGGCAACCAATCAGTCTAAGAAAAAGGCTTCCTACGACGGAATTTATTTTCCGCTGAAGGTTGGCAATGTAATGCTTAAAAATTCAAATATCACCTACGATAAGGGAAATCAACCTTTGGAGTTTAAGAAATTGAATGCATCCATTAAAAACATTGAAATGAATGAGCAGACGGTGAAAAGTGCTATTCCGTTTAAATCACAAGCATTCAGTGTTTCGAGTCAGAATTTCAAATACAAAACCAAATACTACGATATTGCGAGTGAATATGTACAAGTGGATAAAGACCAGCTGAAAATTGGAAAATTCAGTCTGAAACCACGATACACACGTGCTCAATTTATACGCATGATTCCTTCTGAAAAAGATTTGTATACGCTCTCTATTAATCAAATTTTAATGAAGGGCGATTGGAATCTAGTGTCCAGCAATCAATATATTAATGCGACGCAAGTTACTTTGGATGGAATGACAGCAAATATTTTTCGTAGCAAAGTTCCTAAAGACGATGTAAGCATCAAACCGTTGTATTCTGCGGCATTGCGCTCCATAAAATTTCCGATGTACATTGCGAATCTGGATGTAAAAAACTCAAAACTAGAATACGAAGAAGATACGCCAAAGAGTGACGGCCCGGGTATTTTGACATTCAGCAGTTTTAATTTGAACGCCAAGCATCTTAATTCTGGAAAAATGAAAGGTAAGCCTACAGCAATTCCAATAACCATTCAGTGTAAATTTTTCGAAGTATCGCCTATGTCCGTTCGTTGGAATATGAATACAGCAGATCATGCTGATAATTTTAGTATTGCCGGTAACTTCTCTAATCTGCCAGCAGTTCGTATCAATCAATTTGTGGAACCGTATTTAAAAATCAGAACGACAGGGACCATTCAGGATTTAAAATTTGATTTTAAAGGAAACAAAAACGGAATTGGAGGTAAGGTGAATATGCAACATAAAGATTTTAAAGTTTCTATCTTAAAGCAAGACGGTGGCAAAAATAAAATTTTGTCTTCTGTAGCTAATATCTTTGTAAAAACCAATTCGGGCGATTACCCTCAGAGTGTGGTTGTGGAAGGTGTCAAAAGAGATCCTACCAAATCATTTTTTAATTTATTCTGGAAGGGAATCGAAGAGGGCTTGGCAAAAACACTTGTGGGAACAAGCATTGTAAAAACAAAGGAGAAGGTTGGCAATGTAAAGGAAACGTCCAAAAACGTAAAAGAAGCCGTGCGTGATGCGGGTCAGAAAGCCGGTGATGCGGTGAAAAACGTTACGAAGCCAGCCACTACAGCAGAAAATGAAAATACGCAAGAAAGCAAAAAGAACGGTTTGTTTAAGAACTTATTCAAGAAAAAAGAAAAGGCTGACGAATAATCTTCATCAGCCTAATCTTCAATAGTTTATTTTAAAAAAAAGAATACGTTTAACGGTCGAAATTGTACTCATCCTGTTCATCTACAGGAATGTCTCGAATAAAATTATCAAAAACATCTCCAGGATAATTACTGTCTACACCATAGGCGTCGATAATAATTCCTTTGTTTTGATGTTGGTCTTGGATTACATATAGTATTGCATTATCGTCCGGGTCACTAGCGCCTTCAAAACGATAGGTTTTCAAAACAACTAAATCATTCGGTTGATATATGTGGTCGGTATCTTGAAGTGTCATTTGTCCGCTTTCGTCCATACGAAACTCGCGGTGAATGCCTTTTTCTTTAGCCAGTTTCGTCATCACCTGACTTAATGTGGACATGGGTGTGAAATCTTCCATAACAAATTATTTTTCTGTGCAAGTAAAGATATTAGGATATTTCCGAATCGTTTTATAGCAATTCTTTTTTCTGTTATATAATTAAAAAAGCCTCAGATATCTGAGGCTTTTCATCTATTTTGATCGCTAAATAGTTACTTCTTCAACGTTCTAATTCCCATTTCATATAGAGCAAAACTTATCAAATCAGTGTTTTCACCAATTACCTGGTCTGTAGATCGTCCAGCGCCGTGCCCTGCATTCACTTCAATACGTAGTAGAATTGGATTTTTGCATGATTGCTTGTCTTGCAACTCGGCACCAAATTTAAATGAATGTGCAGGAACAACCCGATCGTCGTGATCGCTTGTAATAATCATGGTTGAAGGATAACAAACGCCTTTTTTCACGCTATGAACCGGAGAGTATGATTTTAGATAGTCGAACATTTCTTTAGAATCTTCGGCGGTACCGTAGTCATAAGCCCAACCCGCACCAGCAGTAAATTTATTGTAACGCAGCATGTCTAAAACGCCAACACCTGGAAAAGCAACTTTAGCCAAATCCGGACGCATTGTCATTGTCGCTCCTACCAGTAAGCCTCCGTTGGATCTTCCGGAAAGAGCCATGAATTGTGGAGATGTATATCCATTTTTTTGCAAATATTCACCTGCAGCGATGAAATCTTCAAAAACATTCTTTTTGTCCATTTTGGTTCCTGCGTCATGCCACTTCTTACCATATTCGCCACCACCTCGTATGTTCGGAACTGCGTATACGCCGCCATTTTCCATCCAAATAGCATTTACCACTGAAAAGGCAGGAGTAATACTGATATTGAAACCTCCATAACCATACAGAATGGTTGGGTTATTACCGTCTTTCTTCAATCCTTTTTTATACGAAATCATCATGGGTATTTTGGTTCCGTCTTTTGAGGTGTAAAATACTTGCTCAGAAACGTAGTTTTCAGGATTAAACTTTACATTGGGTTTTTGATAAACTTCAGATTTTCCGTTTGCTAAATTCAATTTATAGGTGGTTCCTGGTGTAATGTAGTTGGTAAACGAATAATAAACCTCTTTATCTTCCTTCTTACCACCGAAACCACTAGCAGTACCTGTTCCCGGAAGTTTGATTTCACGTACTAATTTCCCTTTAAAATCCAATTGTTTTACATACGAAACCGCATCTTTCATATATTTTGCAAACATATAGTCGCCTACTGTAGATACGCTAAGAACATTCTCCGTCTCAGGTATTATATCAGTCCACACTTTTGGATTTTTGATGCTGAATTTTTGCACTTTCATGTTCGGTGCATTTTTATCAGTCAGCACATAAATATCGTCGCCGATGGTTTTCACCACGCTGGTGTTATGGTCAAACCCAGTTTGAATTGGCATAAATTCTTTTGATGATCCCTTTAGGTCTTTCAAATACAGCTCGTTACCGTTCGTAGCATTTGATGCACTTAAGATTAGGAAACGCTCATCGTCGGAAACGCCTAGTCCTAAGTAGCGTCTCTTAAAATCAGGTCCACCAATGATTAGTTCATCTTGTGATTGCTTGGTGCCTAATTTATGATAATAGATTTTATGCGTATCAGTTTGAGCCGTTAGTGCACTTCCGTCTGGTTTGTCATAACTCGAGTAAAAGAAACCGTCGTCACCAAGCCAAGAAAGACCCGAAAATTTTACATCAACTAAAGTATCATCAATCTGTTTTTTTGTTTTGGCATCGAGGATAATGATTTTGTTCCAATCGCTTCCGCCTTCCGAAATTTTGTACGCTACGAGATTGCCTTTTTTGTTGAAGGAAATACCCGCAAGTGAAGTGGTTCCTTTATCTGAGAATTTATTAGGGTCTAGAAAAACTTCGGTTTTGCCATTTTTATCGGTTCGGTATAATACCGACTGGGCTTGTAAACCGTCATTTTTGTAGAAGTAGGTATAATCGCCCTCTTTGAATGGTGAACTAATTTTTTCGTAGTTCCAAATGTCGTTTAGCTGTTTTCGTATTTGTTCACGAAACGGAATCTGCTCCAAATAGTTTTTCGAGAACGCAACCTCGCGCTGAACCCAATCTTGAGTAGCTTTCGATCGGTCATCCTCTAACCATCGATAGGGATCAGCCACTTTAGTTCCAAAATACTCATCCACATGATTTCCTTTTTCTGTTGTTGGGTACACCAATTTTGAATTTTGTGCATTCATAAAAGAAAATACTGCAATTGCACCAAGTGCAATCCATGATTTTTTTGTCATTTTTATTAAGATTTTGTCAAAAATAATATTATTTAATGAATAAGAAGGGTAAAGATTAACAAACTTTAATAATTTCATTGACAATAAAGGAATATATTTTGTATGATAAGAAAAACAAAATCTATGTTATGAAAAAGAATGAGAAAAATGTTTTGCTAGCCGGTGGTATCGGTTTGGTTGTTGCGTTCGGTTTTTGGGCAATTAAGAAAATTACATCAAAACATACAGACTACAACCCGTATAATGATTTTCAATATTTGTTTTCAAATCAGGATTTTTCAGAAGACCATCATGGTGTAGAATATTTTGCAGTTCGCTAATTGCGAACCTTATTTCATATAAAAAGCAAGCCTTAAAGCTTGCTTTTTTGTTTATTATATCCGGCGTCTAAAGTCCAAAGACAATCCCAATATTGGGAACAAAACCGCTACTAAAAACCGACGAGTTTTCTTTGTATAACACATTGTAGGATGCGCCCAATTGCATATAAGCGCGATCTCCAATTCGTTGCATATATCCTGCGCCTAAATATAACGCAGCTTCATCAGTTGAATATTTTTGATTGTAGTATTTGTCTTTTTGACTAATAAAATATTCCTGAAATAATCCCGAAATATAGAAACTTCGGCCAAAATAATAGTTTGCAAACGGTCCAATCCCAAACATAGTGGAAGAATAATATTTCGAATTTCCCCATGTAAAGCCCCCAGCAACCCCCACTTCAAAATCATCGGTTACCCGATAGCCAATTCTCGGAGAGATACTGATGGTTGTTCCGGTACCTCCACTTCCTCCAGAAACGCCAATGCCAGCGCCACCACCGTAGGTCCAGCGAGAGTCGTTCGATGGCGAAGAAATGATTTGCGAAAAAGCTAGTGTACTAGATAATAACAGCAGAAGAAAACTTAGTTTTTTCATCACTTTGTATTTTTTAATTCTATCAAACAAATATAAAGCATTTATCACAGTTTGAGATTATTCCTTCACAAAATAGTAAATTTGCATTTTGGAAAATATAGAGTTTTATTTTCTGTTAATCAAAGTATATGAAAGTAGTAGTAGGATTGTCTGGTGGGGTAGATAGCAGTGTTGCGGCGTATCTTCTGCAGCAACAAGGTCATGAAGTTATTGGGCTTTTTATGCGTAACTGGAACGATGCTTCGGTAACGCTGGAAGACGAATGTCCGTGGATTGAAGATAGTAATGACGCACTTATGGTCGCTAAAAAATTGGGTATTCCTTTTCAGGTTATCGATATGAGTGAACTGTACAAAGAGCGTATTGTCGATTATATGTTTGCCGAATATGAAAAAGGAAGAACACCAAATCCCGATGTTTTGTGTAATCGAGAAGTTAAGTTTGACGTTTTTTTAAAAACAGCCTTATCTCTTGGTGCTGAGAAGGTTGCAACGGGTCATTATGTGCGTGTACACTCTCATTTAGATGCATCAGGTACGGAAATTTTTTCGCTTCTTTCGGGAAAGGACACCAACAAAGATCAATCGTATTTTCTTTGTCAGCTTAATCAAGATCAGCTTTCCAAAGCGTTATTTCCGATTGGCGAATTAACCAAGCCGGAAGTTCGCGAAATTGCGAAGGAACTCGGACTGGTTACTGCTGACAAAAAAGATTCTCAGGGCTTATGTTTCATCGGAAAAGTCAGTTTACCTGAATTTCTTAAACAACAACTAAAACCTAAAGAAGGCGAAATTGTGGAAATTTTTAATGATTTTGAAGCATTTCATCAAGAAAAACCTCAATTTTCATCCAAAAAAGACGAATTGGATTACCTTTCAAAAAAAATTCAGTATACGAAGTCGGACGGTAAGGTGATCGGAAAGCATCAAGGGGCACAATACTATACCATTGGCCAAAGCAAAGGCTTGGGCATTGGTGGGCATAAGGAATCCTGTTTCTGTATCCATCGCGATATGGAGCATAATATTTTATTTGTTGGTGAAGGCCGCGACTTTCCAGGATTGTTTTATAAAGTGGTGAAGATTAATCCTGAAGAATTGCATTGGGTTCGCGAAGATCTCCGCCTTAAGGTAGGGGAGTCACGAGAAGTACTGGCTCGAATCAGATACCGCCAAGCATTGGAAAAAGCAATTCTTTATCAATTTGATGACGCATGTTATTTAGAGTTTAGTTCGCCACAATCGGCTGTTGCCGAAGGGCAATTTGCAGCTTGGTATGACGGTGAAGAACTCTTGGGAAGCGGTGTTATTTCATAAGAAAACTTGAGCAAGAACGTTAAAGTGTTTATTGCGCAAGTTGTATCCTGATTAGTGGGAGATCCACTCTTTAAAGTCCTTTACCCGGTCGCGGCTAACGCTTATTTCCTCAATTGGCTGATAATCTAATTCGACCTTAAAAAACGGTGAGGTATGTATATTTTTTATCGCTTTCAATCGTACAATACATTGCCGATTCACTCTGAAAAAGTCGGATTCTTCCAATGAATTTTCTAGTTCGTCTAGTGTAAAGTCAGTAGGAAATGTTCGTTCCGCCGTTTGCGCATAGACGATTTTGTTTTCACTGTAAAAGCAACTCACTTCGTCAATGGGAACGATCTTTAGGTTGTAGCCTATTTTAGCAACTATGCGGGATAATTTTGGTTGTTCTTTTTTAATGAGTTCCTTGAAATTAACTGATTTATAGTGCTGATCCTGAGGTGCAAAACTTTTATATTTTTCTAATGCTGTGCCTACGCTTTCTTCGGTTATGGGTTTCAATAAATAGTCTATCGAATTCAATTTAAAAGCCTTTAGCGTGTAGTTGTCAAAAGCGGTGGTATAAATAATAAAACTACGACACGGTATCTGTTCAAAAATATCGAAAGAGAGTCCGTCTCCAAGTACAATATCAGAAAAAATTAATTCTGGATGCGGATTGTTCTTTAAAAATTCAACGCTTTCTTCCACAGAATGTAGTATTGCAACAACTTCAATATCAGAAAATAAGCTTAATATCCGTGCTAGTTTTCTAGCCGCGGGCTTTTCATCTTCAATAAGAATGGTTTTTATCATAGAGCTTCGCTTGTTTTTTCTTTATCCATAAATTGCTGAATTTTTTTATGCTCCCATTTTTTTGCCGCAAAGAGATAGAATGCATAACCGGCAATACTAATAGCACCACCTAAAACAGGGAACCAAAACCATTTGATTTCTGACATGATTTTAAAATTTAAAAATACCAGAAAAGGCATAAGGAGAATATATCCACTTGTCATTATATAAAACGTTTTGATCTCATAAACACGTTCACCAGCTCTCTTGCGTGCAATCTCATTCTGTAGATTTTCCATAATGTTCACTTTTATACTTTTTAAAAATTTGCTGAACCTTCATTTCTTCCCAGTTTTGACCTAAAATGAAATTGGGTAGAAAAACTACGGCTGCGTGAACCAAAATTCCAATTCCCCATAGAATTGCCGTTCCAAAAGAGGAAAGAGCCATAACTTCTTCATGCTCAATATTGACATACACTATAACACTATTTATGATAAGATATACCATGAGATGAATGTAAAAGGCTTTGAGTTCCTTAAGCCTGTTTTGGGCTCGTAAGTACCTATGCCGTTCCATCACATCTGCACTAGTTCCTTCGCTAATTTTTTGTTTTGAGAATTCCATGGCTTTTACTATTTATAGCGGTCTTTTTCCATAATTTCTCTAATCTTACGCTCTTCCCAATCTTTGCCAATTCCAAAAACCTGCAATCCATGCGAGACGACACCAATTCCCCAACCCAACATTGGCCACCAAAACCAATGGTAGTCTGAAGACGTACGCAAATTAACAAATATGAGGAACGGGATCACAAGGCAGTATGATATTAAATTTCCATAGAAACCTTTTATTTCTTTTACACGTTTTACAGCTCTATCGTAGGCTAAAACATCGTTGGTATCTTTCTTATTTTCCATGATGGTTGTTTTTTCTTTTAGAATAGGTATTAAAACTTTAAAGTACTCGTCCGACTGTTCAATACGGACATTTTTTTTTGAAACGAGTGCATAGCGTTGAACAATGTTTGATAAGCCAATGCCCTCACGTTCTTTTATGATTTCTCGAACCTGGGTGTTGTTTTCGACACAAAGATTTCCATTTTCTGTGAAAATTTTAATGTGCAGTGGTTTTTTTTCAGTCGCGTAATTGTGTTTTATTGCATTTTCTAAAAGAAGTTGTAACGAAAGCGGGACAACGAAGTGAGAGCGTTGAGCATCTTCAATTTTAAATTCGAATGACACACTATCTTCAAATCGTGTTTTTAACAACTCGCAGTAGGTTTTTGCAAAATCTATTTCTTCTTCAATCGTTACCAATTCTTTATCTTTCTGATCGAGAACGTAGCGGTAGATTTTCGACATGTCGTTGGTGAAGCGTTGTGCTTGCACTGGATTTTCGTCAATCAAAGCATCCAAAACATTTAAAGAATTGAAGAGAAAATGCGGATCTAGCTGGTTTTTAAGGCTTTCAAACTGTGCGTTGGCTGATTTAGCAATAATTTTCTGTTCAAAAACCTGTTTTTTTGCTGCCGATTTCCATGCCTCCATAAATGCTTTAGCGTGAAGAACCGCAGAAACCATGAGCGAAAGATTAAGGAAAAACCATATCCGAAAGTTCATTTCTCCATTCCACATATTCTCCGGGTTTTCGCCTTGGATAAGGATGAAGTTCACGTAATTACAGACATATACCAAAATCAAGTTTACAATAACAGTAACGATAATCCCGATATACGTTCGCTTTTTGGTTTCGGTTGTCCAAGGATATTTTGCTGTGAGGTAATCGTTCAAAAGACCATTTCCCAGTCCAAACGCATACGAATACATGAAGGATATTCCCATAGAGTAGGCAAATACCTTGGGAGAGTGTTCTCTAGACATAAAAAGAAAAGCAAGTAGACCAATGGTGATTGCAATTACATTAATGTTTATAAATGCTTTTTTATTCATGACGCTTTTTGACGAAAATGGTGTTGTTATTGTAGACTCACGCCTAAATTAAGGTTTTTGCGACAAAAAATATTCAGCTTCTGCTTTACCCCAATTGGGTGCTTGAGCACTTGCCGGTTTGTAGTTTCCAAACTGCTCAATCGATTTTTTAAAGAGTTCAATTCCTTTTTCCTTGCTTCCTCCAAATTGCGCAGGAGTAAAATACGTGTCTTCGGCTTTTAGTAATGTAATTCTTGGGTTTGTGGGATCTAATGCTTGTGCTTCTTCCAAAACTTGATTTGCTGCCATTCCCTCCGTCATATAGCGAGACATAGGATCTACCATCATTTTTAAAGAGTGAATCATTTTCTGGAGAATAAGAATCTCTGCATTGTCTTTGCTCAATGCTGTTGCCTGATCCAGACTTTTTTGTGCTTCACCAGCAATTTCGTCAAGATCGGTAAGTTTATTTTCACGCATTAGTAATCGCCCTTTTTGAATTTGAGAAAATGCAGCGTAATAATACGGCAGCCATTGCGTTTTTTCCTTTTCACCAATTCGCTTAAAATCGTTTGATAATGCATTAAACTGATCGGGTGAAAGATGACTTTCAACCTGTGCAATTTTCGTATTCATTGCCGTTTCGTATCCTGTTTGTGCAGAAACATGTAAGGATAAAACCAATAACAAGCCTGCGATCCATAATTTTTTCATACTAATTGATTTTTTAAATGATGAACCAAAGGTAAACGCTTTATAAAATCAAAAGAAAACTTTCTTACTGAACGGGGATTTTTGAATACTGAATGGTAAAATGGTTATTTTTTAGCGTCTAGAAGCAGTTTTTCCGCAATCTCTTTGCCCCAGTTTGGATGAAGGCTTGATTCCGGTTTGAAGGTTTTAAACTGCTCCAGCGCCTTACGAAGCTGCTCAATTCCTTTTTCCGGATCGCCACCAAATTGTTTGGGAGTGAGCATCAAATCTTCACCAATAAGAAGCGTGACGCGCGGGTTTTTTGGAAATTTCTGACGCATCTGTGAGACCAATTGTACCGCCATTGGTCCTCCATTTTGATATATTTGAGAAGGTTTTAGGTGTTTTTCCAGTTGATAAATAAGTTTTTGCAAAACCAAAATTTCGGCATTGTCGGGGCTTAATTTTTTTGCTTCATAGAGAGGTTTCTGTGCATAGTAGGCAACATCTTCAATCTCGTTATTTTTATTTTCCTGAACCAGAATTTGCCCCTTCAAAATAAGTAGATAGGAAGCATAATAGTAAGGAAGCCAATCCTTTTTTTCAGTAGTTGCCAGTTCTAAAAATTCAGCGGAAAGTTGCGAAAGTTGTTCTTTATTTTGTGAACGGCGTGCAGGTTCCACTCGTGAGACTTTCTCACGAAGAATATCCAGATAGGTAGGTTCCTTCTGCACTTGTGCTACTAAAAGTGCAGAAAAAACAACACTTAGAATGATGCTGAAGGATTTAATCATGGTTCGTTTATTTAGAACAAAATTAGAAATTTTGCCACTTCAAAACAAAAACGAAATCAGGCTACAGATTATTATTTATCGCATCATTGGTTTTGTCGACACCAAAACTGACAAAGGCTCCCAAAAAAACGAATGTTTTTATAGGTGGAATAATGGGCGACTTAAAACGTCCATCTTGGCTGAAGTTGTACCCATAAATAGTATTGTTTCCTAAAATGTTGGAGACGCTTAATACAAATACAGTAAATGCTTTTGTATCTTTTTTGCCAAGATTCGGAAGATAATTTACACTAAAATTCAATGAGGAATAATCCTTTAGACTTCCGTATTCTCGCAGAATGTTACTTCCATTATCGGTAACGATATCGTAGTACGGTCGGCCACTTGCATAGCTGTACGATATATTAAATTGCGTTTTCCACGGCGTCACAAATTTTTTTGCTACTAAAGAAAGGGTATGTTTTGCGGCAAAATTTGGTGTCATCTTAATTGGGAAGTTTAAAAAATCGCGTTGCGTATTCAAATACGAATACGTAATCCAATAATCGATGGTTTTAAAGGTTTTTTTATCTTTCCAAAAGAATTCCAGACCTTTAGCTTGCCCATCTCCATTGTTGCTGTACGCGGTTTGGATGTAGTTGTCGCCTTTTGTTTTTGTTAGTTTATCGTAGTTTTTTAGGAACGCTTCTAGGCGTAAACTTCGCCCTTCTGAGTTTCGTTGAAGTTGAAAAATAAAATGTTCTGCTTTTTGGAATGTCATTACTGCATTCGAATTCAAATATTTGCTTTCAGGGTTTTGGTAAAATAAACCATAGGCGAATGAACTGGTCCAATTAGGTGACATGCGATACGCAACAGCAACGCGAGGCGCAATATTGGACTTGTGTAAAAATGAAGAGTGCTCTGCACGCAACCCCAGTTTTGCCGAGAAATGTGAATTAAAACTCCAATCCGACTCGGCAAAAAATGAAGAGATCAAATCTCTATATTTCTTATTAAAATTAGTAGATTCCGAAGCATTATTCAGCTCAAAACCCGCTCTCAAATTTGTTTTTATTCCCAATTTTCGATCAACAATTCCTTTTAAGTTGAAATAATTACCTTTTTCATTTACATCAAATTCGCTGTGGTATTCCTTATCCTGAATCTGAAAACCTAAATCGTTTTGATTGTTTGCGAACGATGTAGAAAAGTTTAAACCGTATTTTCCAATTTTTTCGCGATACGATAGCGTATGGAAAGTATTGTGGGCATTCAGGTTGATGTTTTGATTTGCAGTTTCATTTTCGGTATGTACGGCCATTTTATTTTGATCATAACTTCCGTAATACTTAAACATTCCACCGCGTTTGGTTTGAATTCGGAAATTAGCATCTGCACCAATGCCTTGTGGGGCAGTTGAAAAATCAGTGTTAAACTTGAATATGTTTTGCATTAAATCTAGATTAGAATATGCAGCACTAGCGCCATAGGAATAGGTTTTTGATCTCGACAAACGCTGCAATCCTCCCGAAATAAAAATCGGCGAAACGCCAAAATCGTAGGAAGAGGTGTTTGGAAGATCGACACTTTCTAAAATGAGGACGCCTGAAAGAGCTTGCCCGTAAAGCGCAGAATAACCTCCACTGGAAAACACATTTCCCTTGAAAAGAGATGTGTTAAAGCGTTCCCGACCTGCAATTCCAGGGACTGAGGATGAGTAATAGTTATTTATTAGGTTGCCATCCATGAAAATTTTGCTCTCCGTACCTGTGCCTCCTCGGATAAACAAACCTTCGGATTCTCCAACTCGCTGCACTCCAGGTAAATATGTGAGAGCGGCGGTTATCTGCCCATCGGCGCCAGCAGTGGTATAAATGTCTACCGGCGTAAGTAGAGCTGCTGCCCTTTTTTTGTCACTTGCTTCAATAGATCCAACCGAAATTACCAATGCGTCGATCTCGTTGAACGTTTCCTTAAGAGTTACATTTTTTACTAAATTTCGATTTTCGATTGTAATGGAGTCTTTGTACTCCACAAATTTGGGGTGACTAAAAACCAAATCGAACTTTCCTTTTTCCCAGGTTTGAAAACTGAAATTTCCCGTTTCATCCGTCGTAGCACCGTCGTATGTGTCTTTTAACGTAACCGATACGTCTTTAATCCCTTTATTTTTATAGCTAACCTTTCCAGAGATTTGAATTTGCGAATTTCCGAAAGCAAAAATCAGGAAAAGAAGAAAAGAAATGTACGTCTTCATAGTTTGTCGTTTAATTTTTCAAATGTAAAACGTAAAAGGACAGTCCTCGAAATTATTTTACTGAATGGTAATTTTTTAGTTCTCAGTCGTAATTATGTAACCATCGGAAGAACAAACATGGATTTAAAAGGCTAAATTTGAAATTAAATACATAAAATATCAGCTTATGAAGAAAATAGTACTT
>JAYRQH010000358.1:0-4126 GCA_041910715.1 Bergeyella sp. | reverse complement strand
TTCTAAAACTTTCCATCCGAACGCTTCTAACTTCGCATGAAGATTACCTAAAGACAATACATCATCAACATCACCATCAATCTGGCGGTTGTTATAGTCGATTGTAGCAATAAGATTTTCAATTTTATTATTAGCAGCGAAAATAAACGCCTCCCAAATTTGACCTTCCTGCAATTCTCCATCACCATGTAATGTGTATACAATCCCAGAATCACCATCCATTTTTTTACCTAGTGCAGCACCAATACCTACTGATAATCCTTGACCTAATGATCCTGACGCTACGCGCACTCCTGGTAAACCTTCGTGAGTTGTTGGGTGACCTTGCAAACGAGAATCTAATTTTCTAAATGTCGATAGTTCGGACACAGGGAAAAAATCGAATCGTGCCAATGTGGAATAAAATACAGGCGAAATATGCCCGTTGGATAAAAAGAAAAGATCTTCGTCTTTACCTTCCATCGTAAAAGGAAGTTTATAATTCATCACATCACCGTAAAGCGCTACAAAGTATTCAGTACAGCCTAAACTTCCGCCAGGATGACCCGAGTTTACGGCACTTACCATTCGTAAAATATCCCTTCTAACCTGCGTAGCTATTGACTTTAGCTCTCCTATTGACTTACTCATTATTTTAGATTTATTTGCATACGAAAATACAATTTTTTTATGGGCTACAAAAACGAAAAGCCCAAAGAAATCTTTGGGCTGGGATTCACTGAATACACAAAATCAAACTATAGAACGTTACTTTTTAATAATTAATTTGAGTGACTTTTCGGTACCATTTGCTCGAATTTTTACGATGTACATTCCGTCAACCAGCGTGTAATTTGAGTATTTCACGATGACCCTGTTTGCAACAACTTCCGTATTTTTGGATAAATCAGCCACCATTTTTCCTGTCGAATTGTATAGTAAAACTTCTACTGTTCCGCTTGCCGCTTTGCTAAAAGATATATTTACTTCGCCTTTACTTGGGTTAGGATACAGTATCACATCATTTAGACTAGGCACTGTTACCGAAGTACTATCTTTAACGTCTAGGCAAGGTTCGGTAATTTTTTCACAAGGACACTCTAAATATCCTAAATTGACTTTACCACCATCATAATTGGAATTTATGGCATCCAAAATGGCAGTCATATCTGCCGGCGAGTACCTTGAAGATTCACCACCTAAGATTTTGTTAGCTTCTGCTAAGACCTCAGCCACTGTTTTTCCTGCCATAACGCCTGAAACAACAATGAGATCACGCAACGGTGTTGTACTGGTTGAGAATGAGGCAATCGCGGAATCCATTCCTACATTCATGGTTAAAGCAACTACTTGTCCTGCTAAAACATTACTATATGAACTTCCGGGATTCAGCATTAAACCACTATTTAATGCTCTTGGAGTAGTTCCACTCGGCAAGAATGCATCGACAGCAGAAGCCGACGTTAATTTTAAGAATCGAGTTCCAGATCCAATTAGCAATCCCGAAGGAAAAGCGACTGAAAAGTTTTGATCGCGATAGGTGCCCCAATTGTTACCTGCAGCTTTTGCTCCCCAACCTCCTTGCGTTACAGTTGTAAAACCACTGCATGTCTCAACTTTTACTTCCGCAGTTGCTTCGGTAGAACAGCCGTTTGCATCAACAACTTTTACTATGTATTGTCCTACACCTAAATTAGCAGTCCTTCCACTCGCGATTTGCACGCCATCTTTCCACCATGTTACTGTGTATGGGCTTGTTCCACCGCTAATAGTGGTTGCAACATCTGCTTTTTCATTATAGCATTTTACGGTAACAGAAGGTACTATTGCCGTTAATTTGGAAGGTTCGGAAATAGTCATTGATTTTTCACCAATACCTGAACATCCATTGGCATCGACAGCGCGGTAAGTGTAGGTTCCTGAAACCACACCATTTACTACAAATACACCGTCATCATCGTTATCAGACACTAAATTTCCATTAAAATAGATATCGTACGGTGCGATTCCACCGGATGCTGTGAGCGTAACAGCCGTATTTCCACCAAAACAAGCAATTGTACCTGCCTGGGCCAAAATATCAACTTTTGCCGGTTCACCTATCGTAATAGTTACTTGATCTTTACATTCCCCATCACTGATCATATAGGTATAGGTGCCTGCTGTGACAACAAAGTCTCCAACTCCCGACGTTTCAGCTGACCCATTAATGGCTCTTACATGAACAGTCGTCGTTCCACCGTTGCAAAGGATCGGATCATATGTAACCTCAATTTTTAGACTGCAACATTTCAAAAAGCCAGTATTAACACTTCCTTCATGATAGCTCTGATTAATTTTATCCGCTGCTTCTGTAAATTGAGAAGCTGTATATGGACTGTTACCGCAGCCGCCAATAAAGTCGTTGGCCATAGATAAAAATTGATTGACCGTTTTTAGGTAAAATGGACTCGAAGAGTCTGCAATTAAATGACTTCCGAGTAAGCTCGATGAGGTTGAAAAATTGGGATCAGAAGCATCAAAAACAACGGCTAGTGTGACGGCAACCAATTGTCCAGCAAGTGTATTTGAAAGAGAACCACCAGGATTTGTGTAGGATTGCGTTAGTTTAGCAGGCGAACCACCTGAGGGCAGAAAATTGGTAACCTCAGAAGCATTGGTCAATTTAAGTTGATACCCAGAGACGCATCCGATTTGCAAACCAGTAGGAAAACTAGCATTGAAATTAGCATACATATAACTTGTTTGAGGAGTACCTTGATTTGGAGCGCCCCAACCGCCCATGGTATAGGTTTTTCCCTGACAGGCATTTTGTGCCTGTACTGTCGATAGATTTAGAATCGTTGTGAACAGGATAATAGCCAAAGACATTACCTTGTTCCAGATGGTAAAGTTTTTCATGATTTAATTGGTTTTAGTTTTTAAAATTTCTCAAAACATCGCAAAGGGATACATACCCATATTTTTATAGGATGTTTTAAAAGTGTGAAAATTGAAATGGTTCAGAAATGAATTGTCTGAAATAATTGAGGCTATCTTGTGCTCAATTTAAAAAGTAAAGTTTCCTGTTTCATGTGCTTTTGGTATTAGTTTTCTCAAAAGTACATACTACCTTATAAAATAATGACAGGTAAAACACCCTAATTCACTTTAAAATCAGCAACTTACAGAATAAGAACAGGAGAACAATGCCGTAAAAAGGCTGTTGAGCGGTCATTTTTAAATAAAAAACACTTTAAAATCACAACTTTTCTTAAAACCTTCGGATAAGCCGTTAACTTTTTACCAAAAAGCCTAATGACTCTAAAAAAAACAGTTTTGGTGGAATCATTCTTGTTGCTTAAAAACTGCTACACTAAACTAATTTTAAAATTGAGTACTATGAAATTGATTAAAAGTAAAACAACACAAAGCCTTGTAGTAGGTATGTTATTATTAGGTTCTACAAGTCTTTTAACAGCACAAGAAACGACAACATCAACCGAACAAATACAAACGCAAGTTCAAACTACTCCTGAAATTGAAGCGTTGAAAAAGCAAGTTGCAGCAAATCCTCAAGATAATGAGGCGCTAGTGAAGCTTGCCTCAGCTTATCAGGAAAACAAAGACTTGAAAAACGCACTCGAAATTTGGAAAAAGGTGAATACTGCCCTACCTGATTGGTCACCTGCCTATTACAGCCAAGGCTACGTGTATCAATCTATGAAGGATATGCCGAATGCAACCATTGCGTACCAGAAATATATAAACTTAGTAAAGCCAGAGGAAATTGAAGCGAGTAGGAAGAATCTGGCGTACGCGCACTTCTTTGTTGCCTATTCTAACTTTGAAACCAATAAAGAAGAAGCCAAAAAACATATTGCAAAATCCCTAGAGTATGATCCTACCAATCAGGATGCTCAAAACTTAAGCAAGTCGCTTAACCCTTAATTATAATTCTAAATTTTAGATAGTCCTCAGGCTTCGGCTTGAGGATTTTTTTGTTGATTAATAAACGGTTCGTATTAGGTAATGATTAGTTGTATCATAATGTATTTCGTCACCAATTTTTATCAGAATACTTTAGAAACACAAATACTCTATAAAAAACCTTTTGATGAAAAAAATTCCCCTCGCAGTCGCGAGGGGAATTTGTATGTGGAATAAC
>JAYRQH010000357.1:0-1564 GCA_041910715.1 Bergeyella sp. | reverse complement strand
GTATCTAGAGAGCTGCTAGAAGTAGTACCTTTGGATAACGGAACTCCAAATGCAATTGGTCGGTTTAAAGTAACCGCCGTGTTCAATACTCCACTCGTTTTAGACGGTACTGCATCGACCAAATACTGGCTAGAAATTGATTCAGATTATACCATGCTTTATGCGGAATCTAACAAAGCCGCATTCATCGGAAAATCCGCATTAATAAACTTTGCTGGTTTAGGCTGGCTCGATTCTCAAAGTGAAGTTGTTTATAAATTAGTAACCGACTGCAGCAACCTTAGTACCCAAGAAAATGCCAAGGAAAAAACCAAGATTTATCCAATCCCATTCAGCAGTTCTGTAACGATTAGCTCACCAACAAATTTAAAGCAAATCGAAATTTACAGTATTTCGGGCACTAAAGTCTTACAAAAAAACATAAACCAAAATAAAGTTGAACTTAATGTAAACAATTTACCCGCAGGCGTTTATATCATTCGCACAGTGGATGTAAATGGTACCATTGAGTCGCACAAAGCAATTAAGAAATAATTTTTTCCGATTTGTTTTTAATTGTATTAGAGTATTCCTTTTGGGATACTCTTTTTTTTAGGAAAATATAGAGGAGTTCGTATATCATAAAAATAAAGCCAACTACTAAAACTGTATCTTTGCATTATGAATGTAGAATCAATTCTTAATAACCTGCAGATTCAGGAGCTGAATCAAATGCAGAAGTCCACGTATAAAACCACAGAAAACAATCAAGACACTGTATTGTTGTCGCCAACAGGTTCGGGTAAAACCTTAGCATTTTTACTTCCTGTACTTCGAAATTTGCAATCCAATAAAAAAGGAGTGCAAACGTTAATCTTGGTGCCAGCACGTGAACTGGCTTTGCAAATTGAACAGGTTTTTAAGGCTATGAAAACAGATTTCAAAGTGAGTGTCTGTTATGGTGGGCATGACAAAAAGATTGAAGCCAATAACCTGAAGCAAGCTCCTGCCCTATTAATTGGTACTCCGGGACGCGTTGCTGATCATTTGCGACAAAATAATTTTGATCCAACAAGCATTAAAACTTTAGTTCTGGATGAATTTGACAAATCATTGGAATTTGGCTTTCAGGAGGAAATGGAATTTATCATTTCGTCGTTAGAAAATCTTTCCCAGCGCATCTTAACCTCGGCTACAGCCATGCAAGAAATCCCTTATTTTACAGGTTTGAAGAACGAAAAATACATTGACTTTTTAAAGCTTGCTGATGCGAAACCTGATATTCATTTCAAAAAAGTGATTACTACTGCCGAAGAAAAATTAGATACGCTGTTTCATTTAATATGTAAAATCGGCAACAAGCGAACGCTGATATTCTGCAATCACCGCGAAGCCGTTGATCGTATTTCTGAGCTTTTACGAGAAAAAGGCATCGAACGGGAAACTTTTCATGGCGGAATGGAGCAAGACGAAAGAGAACGTTCTTTACTGAAATTCAGAAACGATTCCGCCCGCATTTTAATTACAACCGATTTGGCAGCTCGCGGACTGGATATTCCTGAGGTGGAATCAATTATCCATTATC
>JAYRQH010000356.1:0-2618 GCA_041910715.1 Bergeyella sp. | reverse complement strand
CTATTTGCGATTCGCGAAATGAACTGCTTCATGTTACGTAAATCGCCTTTCAAAGCATTGTCCTGAGTTTGCGGATTTTGGCGAGACGCTCGGAAAAAGTTTTGTCCTGGCGTGCCACCTGCATATTGTAACGTGCTTGCATACGCACCAAAGTATCGGCATCTAATCCTAAAGCGGCTTCGGCAAGCATGGCAAGTTCGGCGTTTACCTGCCGTTTACCATTCAATACCTCGTTGAGTAAAGTGTAAGAAATACCCATTTCTGAGGCAAGGCGGCGTTGCGATATCCCGAGATATTCGATTTCGTCTTTAAGTATTTCGCCCGGGTGAATGGGGAAATAAGGTGTGTATTTGTTAGTTGTTGTTCCCATACTTTTATTTAGAATGGTTTGATAGTTCAATAATATTGCAAATTGTAACGTTAGCTTCAAGCATTTTAAATTAATATAGACATGAACATAGCATGCCTAAATTGTGGAATGGATAATGTGTATTTTTATGGAGCGTTTATAGATTGAGCTTTCATTTGTTGAGTATTCTTTTCAGGTAGGTTATATCTAATAGATTTACTGTTTCGAAGGAGCCTTTATAAAAGACGCCGAAGTTATTGAATACGCGGGGCAGCCCTTTTTCCCTTAACGAAAAAAAGAAAAAAGCCTTTTGCGTGGAATGATACGTATTAATTTGGTTATTATATTTTAAATAACTAAAATTGCAGCTGTTTACCAATAGATCAAATATATGAATTCGAATTACACTTAACTTTAAATTTTTAATATTAATCGAAATTCTTTTATAGAACATCTTGTACATATTTTTTTAAATTAAATAAATAACTTAATTTTAATTTTAAATCACATGAAAAAATTATTTTTATTAGGGTTGGTAATTCCGATGATACCAATTTTTGCCTATTCCCAATCCTCTGGCAAGGCAGAAAAAACAAACAAATTCGGCATAGGAGTTGGATATAGCTTCAACAATCTGCTTGGAGACAGCATTCACCCGGTTGAACTAACATTCAAGTACAAAATCAATGAAAAGCACGCTGTATATCTGAACGTTCCTTTCAGATTGTCTAAAAAAAGCAGTAACAATTCAGATGAGAATAACACCATTGATTCGTCCGAACGAAACGATTTATACGGTATCGGAGGCGGTTACGACTATAGTGTGCCGGTATGTACACATCTAGAAGGATTTGTTGGTATTGGATTTGAATATCTTCACTTAAATAACAATAGAAAAGGCAACGTATTGGTAACAAACTCTGAAAATGAAATTATCAGGAAGAGCCATTCTAAATTTTCTCATAACAAAAAGGCATATTCATTGCTTCCTCAAATGGGAATTAAGTATACGATTGGACATTTTGAAACGGAGATGCGGTATAAAGTGTATATATCAAAAACCAGAGAAACACAAAAAGAAGTTGAAACCTTTGAAATTCCTTTTATTGACGAATCAACAGACTTTGTATTCCCTATTAACGAAACCAAACTTCAAGGAGCACTTTCTTTCAATATAAGCTATTTCTTCTGATAAATTCAAAAATATTATGAAAACTCTAATAAATAAATATACATTAATATCAGTGTTGTTTATAACAAACATTTTATCTTTCAACGCCCAAACACCAGTACTTACTGCAGCTGATGGTAATCCTGAATATGCATGTCCAGGCTCTGTAACCTCCTTCAATCTTGAACCTAAAGGCGAAACATTATCTATAAAATGGATAGTAACTGGAGGGTATTTTAATGGAGATCCAAACGTGACCGAAGTCACAAATAATTCGTTGAATCAATTTGTGTATTGGAAAAATGTAAGTACGTCAAATGGGACCACTCCTATAGGAACAATAAAAGCTGTCGTAAAATATAAATCATCAGAAAGTACAACTACTCCTTTTAAACAGAAAATTATAAGTCTTAACGGTGCTAAGCCTTCACCTTTATCGTCAAGCATTGGCTCAAATATTGAATTTGGGGAACAAAGAATGCATATCGATTTAGATAGTATTTTTTATTTCCCAGGTGTGATAATAAACTCATTAAAAACTCCAGTCTCAAAGTTTGAATGGACTATACCCAGCGGATGGAGAGACAGCCATGGAAAAACTGGAACTTTTATAGCAGAAGGTGCGATTGATCTTATTACAAACAGTTTAGGAAAAGGAGTCGTGAAAGTTCGAGGTGTAAACGATTGTGCTTCTGCCCGTGAAGACAAAAGTGAGTATTCATCCTTAACTTTCACACGTAATATAAAATTTACTACATTCCCTCAAGCAATTAAATATGGTGAAGCTCAAACGTACAATTATACAGTGACTCAGTGTTCTAATTGTACATATGAATGGAGCTATCCTGCTGGATGGAGCAGCATTTCTGGTGAAAATAGTAATTCTGTAATTTTATCCAAAGACTTGTGTGCAACTAGTGCTGCAGTAAAAGTAAGAATAAAAGCAAATAATGGAGAAGTTTCAGATTGGTTTACATGTCCGAATACAACTCTGATTTTACCCGAAATTACTGCTCAGGCAACTGTTAAACAGTTTACTCCAGTAAACTTATCGGTAAGTCTTCCTAACAGTGTAATACAATCATTTACAATATCCGG
>JAYRQH010000355.1:0-5566 GCA_041910715.1 Bergeyella sp. | reverse complement strand
CCGCCGCCAAAAAGAAAACAAAACGGCCTCCAAAATAAATTGAAGACCGCCATCAGAAAAATGATTATAAAAAAGGATTTATTTCCAGCCTCCACCAAGGTTTTTATAAATATCCACCACGGTACCCAACTGTTGGGTTTTGGCTTCTACAAGTTACAATTTGGCGTCCAGAGCATCTATTTGGTTCATAAGAACCTCCAAATAATCGGCTCTTGAATTTTTAAACAAAATATTGGCAATATCAATCGATTGGTCTAAGGCTTTATTTTCTTGAGATTTCAACTGATAATACTGATCAATATTTTTTACCTTCGACATCAAATTGGCGATGTTAATGTAGGCGTTTAGAATGCTTTTATCGTACTCGTACAAGGCTTGAATTTGTTTGGCATCCGCACTTTTAAATTCAGCTTGTATTGCACTTTTGTTGATTAAAGGACCTGCCAATTCACCGATTAAACTGTATGCCATCGATTGAGGAAGTTTTGCTAAATAAGTCGGTTTAAAAGCTTCCAAACCTAAAGTTGCAGAGATGCTCAAAGTAGGGTAGAACTCTTTTCTGGCCACTTCCACATCCAATTTTGCAGCTTTCAATTCCAATTCTGCTTGCTTAATGTCGGGTCGGTTCGATAATAATTCAGCTGGAATTCCAGTGTAAACTGTCTGCGGAACGATGGACATAAAAGCTGTTTTATCCCGTTTTATAGGTTTAGGGTACCGCCCTAATAGAGCATTCAGCGTGTTTTCTTTTTCTGTAATTTCTTGTCGCAAGGTATATTCGGTGGCTTTTGATTTTGCCAGTTCCGCTTCAAATTTTTTCACTGCTAATTCTGTTGCAGCCATGGCTTGTTTCTGAATTTTTGAAACTTCTAATGCTTTTTGTTGCAGTGTAATGTATTGTTGAATAATGTCTAGCTGATTATCTAATGCCAACAAATCGTAATAGTTGTTGGCGACTTCACCAATTAAACTCGACAAAACGAAATTTTTTCCTTCAACGGTTGCTAAATAATGGGCAATTGCAGATTCCTTGGCTGTTCGAAGTTTTCTCCAAATGTCAATATCCCAACTGGCAGTCAAACCACCTTCGAAATTCATGAGATTTTCGGGAACTTCTTTGCCTTCCGTAATGTCTGTTGATGCATCGCCAGCTCCTGTACTGGTGTAGCGACCTACTTTCTCTACTCCTGCACCAATTCTAGAGGCAACGTTTGGTTTTAATTTTCCGTTTTTATAGAGCACATCAGATTTTGCAATTTCAATTTGTTGAAGCGTAATCATTAATTCCTGATTGTTTTTCAAAGCCTCCTCAATCAATGCTACCAAATTAGGATCGGTAAAAAACTGTTTCCAAGGCGTTAAACCACTGTTGGTAGTTGTATTTTCTTGATTTTCGTATTGTGCAGGAAGTTCTTGTTTGGTTTTATCTTGTATCACTGTTGCCATAGGAGCCTTGCAACTTGCCAGAAGCAGTGCTGCACCCAGACTTAGGACTATTTTATGGTTTTTTATTGTGTTCTTCATATTTTTCGTCGTGTTTGTAAGGTTCGGTTTGTTCTGTAAGCGGATTTTCTTCTTCGTAATACGATAATTTTGTTTTCTCTGATAATAAACCGAAAATGTAGTATAAACCTGGAATAATCATCAAGCCGAATAGGGTTCCTATAAACATTCCACCAGCGGCTGCAGTACCAATAGTTCGGTTTCCAATAGCCCCTGGACCGGTCGCAAAAACCAACGGAATCAACCCTGCAATAAATGCAAAAGAAGTCATCAAAATCGGTCTGAAACGAATGGCTGCTCCTTCAATTGCTGCTTGAGCAACTGGAATGTTTTCTTCGGCTTTCTTCTGAACAGCAAATTCCACGATTAATACGGCATTTTTACCCAAAAGTCCAATCAACATCACCATAGCAACCTGAGCGTAAATATTATTTTCTAATCCTAAGAGTTTTAAACATAAAAAAGCACCGAAAATCCCAGTAGGAAGTGATAAAATGACAGGCAATGGTAAAATAAAACTTTCGTATTGTGCCGAAAGAATCAAATAAACAAACCCTAAACAAATTAAGAAGATGAAAACCGCTTCGTTACCTCGTGAAACTTCGTCTTTTGAAATTCCCGCCCAATCGATTCCGAAACCTCTCGGCAATGTTTTATCAGCCACTTCCTGAATCGCTGCAATCGCTTGTCCAGAACTGTATCCCGATGCTGGAGTTCCACTTACTTCGGCGGCATTGTACATATTATGTCGAGTAATTTCGGATAATCCGTAAACTTTTTCCAAATGCATAAAATCGGAGTACGGCACCATTTGATCTCTATCATTTTTGACGTACAACTTCAAAATATCTGACGGCAAAGCTCGGTATTGCGGTCCCGATTGCACAATGACTTTGTACGGTCTGTCGAATCGGATAAAACTGGTTTCGTAGTTGGAACCAATTAAAGTAGAGAGGTTGTCCATGGCTTTTTCAATGGATACCCCTTTTTGCTCCGCCAAATCATTATCGATTTTCAGCATGTATTGTGGGAAACTTGCCGAATAAAACGTAAATGGAGAACCCAATTCAGGACGTTTCTTCAATTCTTTTACGAAATCGGTGCTCACTTGCTCCATTTTGTGGTAATCGCCACTTCCTGCTTTATCCAAAAGTCTTAATTCAAAACCTCCTGCTGCACCATAACCCGGAATAGAAGGTGGCTGGAAGAATTCGATATTTGCACCTGGAATTTCTTTGGCTATTTTTTCGAGTTGCTCAATCACCTCAGGGGCAGATTCCTTTCTGTCTTCCCAAGATTTTAAATTGATTAAACACGTTCCCGAGTTTGCGCCCGTTCCTTCGGTGAGAATTTCATAACCGGCCAAAGAAGACACCGACGATACACCATCAATTTTTTCACATTGTTTTTGAAGTTCAAGGGCAATTTGGTTCGTTCTTTCTAATGTTGAACCTGGAGGTGTTTGAATAATCGCATAAATCATCCCTTGATCCTCCGCTGGTACAAATCCCGAGGGTAAAGTATTGCTGATGAGGTAGGTTCCCAAACAGAAGAGCAATAACACCGGAAGTGTAAAAAACTTTTTGGTGACAGTTTTATTCAACATGCTTTCGTATTTATCGGCACCTTTGTTGAAGGCGCCATTAAATTTATCCAGCATTCGGTTGATGGGCGTTCTTTTTCTTTCGTGTCCGTGATTGTTTTTTAAAATCATTGCACATAAAGCAGGCGTTAAAGTTAATGCCACTGTTCCTGATAAGATAATTGCCGATGCCATAGTAATCGAAAACTGACGGTAAAAAATCCCAACCGGACCGCTCATAAATGCCACTGGAATGAATACCGAAGCCATAACCAACGTAATGGCGATGATGGCACCGCTTATTTCGTGCATGGCTTCTTCGGTCGCTTTAAGTGGTGAAAGTCCTTTTTCCTCCATCTTGGCGTGAACGGCTTCTATAACGACAATGGCATCATCCACGACGACTCCGATGGCCATTACCAAAGCAAACAATGAAATCATATTGAGTGTAATTCCGAATGCGGACATCACTGCGAAAGTTCCGATTAGCGAAACAGGCACCGCTATCGTTGGGATAAGAGTTGACCGCCAATCTCCCAAGAATAAAAATACCACAATGGCTACCAAAATAAAGGCTTCAAATAAAGTATGAATTACCTTTTCAATAGAAGCATCCAAAAATCGCGAAACGTCGTAACTCAGCTCGTAATGCATGCCTTTCGGGAAGTTGTTTTTTTGCAATTCAGTCATCAATGTTTTTACATTTTTTATAACATCCGACGCGTTGGATCCGTAGGATTGCTTAACAGTGATCGCAGCAGAAGGTTTTCCGTTAAGCGTAGAGTAGATGTCGTACATTGAACTTCCAAATTCGATATCGGCAATGTCTTTTAAGCGAACAAATTCACCATTGGAAGTAGATTTAAGGATGATATTTCCATAGTCTTTCTCGTTACTGTACCGTCCGGGATATTTCAAAATATATTCAAAAGACTGCGAGCGTTTACCTGAACTTTCACCCGTTTTTCCTGGCGAAGCTTCAATACTTTGTTCATCCAAAGCCTGCATTACTTCGTCGGCGGAGATGTTGTAAGACGTCATTCGGTCGGGTTTTAGCCAAATTCGCATGGCATATTCTCGGGTTCCCAAAATATCAACATCACCAACACCCTTTATCCTTTTTAATTCCGATAAAATATTGATGTCTGCATAGTTGAAGAGAAACTTTTGATTGGCTTTCGGGTCGTCGCTGTACAGATTGATGTACATTAACATATTCGGTTCCTCGCGCGTAATTTTCACCCCTTCTCTAACTACCAGGGGCGGCAGTTTGTTAATCGCAGATGAAATATGATTCTGCACGTTGATGGCAGCAACATTAGGATCTGTTCCTAAATCGAAAACCACTTGGATGGAGGCTTCACCATCATTTCCCGCATCGGAAGCCATGTATTTCATTCCCGGAACCCCGTTGATAGAGCGTTCCAAAGGAATAATTACAGATTTTATTAAGAGCTCATTATTGGCGCCAGGATAGGACGCGGTAATGTTCACCTTGGGAGGTGATATTGCTGGAAACTGTGTTACTGGAAGCTTTACCAAAGAAAGTATTCCCAGAAAGACGATAATGAGCGATATTACGATAGACAGAACGGGTCTGCGTATAAATTTCTTAAACATGTTTCGTTTGAAATTTGAGATTTAAAATTTGAGATTTTTTCTTCTTTTTTATAATCGACCCAATCTAATTGGCATCTAATTTTAAAGAAGAAATGGCTTTTTTAGCATCTACAAATTTGGTTTTCACTTTTTGGTCGTCTTTTACTTTCTGTACGCCTTCCAACAAGAATTTATCGGTTGGTTTTAGGCCTTTGCTCACGACATACAGATCAGGCAGTTCATAGGCAATGCTGATGTTTCTCGACTGTACTTTTCCATCTCTACCAACTACAAAAACGTATTTCTGATCCTGAATTTCATAGGTGGCTTTTTGGGGAATGAGTAAAGCGTTATTCACGGGAAGTGTCATCTGTATTTTCCCTGTTTCGCCATTTCGTAAAAGACTGTTTGGATTGGGGAATTTGGCTCGGAAAGCGATATTTCCTGTTTCGTTATTAAACTCGCCTTCAATGGTTTGTACTACTCCAATTTGTGGGAATTGTGCCCCGTTGGCCATGATTAAATTCACGTGCTGGTCGCCTCGTGAAGCCACGTTAGTTTGATAGTTTAAATATTCAGGCTCCGAAACGTTGAAATAGGCATAAATACTGGAGTTATCCGAAAGACTAGTGAGTAAATCGCCTTCATCTACCAAACTTCCTAACTTCAATGGAAGTCTATTGATGACGCCAGAAAACGGTGCTTTGACATTGGTAAATGAAAGATGAAGCTGAGCTAAACGCGCTTCTGCATTGGCAGCATCTAATTTTGCTTTCGCCATCGCTCTCTCGTTTTTAGAAACTACATTGTTATTGGCTAATGTTGTGGCGTTTTGAAGTTCTATTTTAGCCTGAGCCACTTCTGCTTGTGCTTTCAGTAATT
>JAYRQH010000354.1:0-11037 GCA_041910715.1 Bergeyella sp. | reverse complement strand
AATAATTGGGACGATTGCAGCAATTGATTCAACATTGTTTACCACAGTTGGTCTTTCCCATAATCCTTTAACGGCAGGGAAAGGTGGTTTTAGTCTTGGATTTCCTCTTTTTCCTTCTAAAGATTCTAGAAGTGCCGTTTCTTCACCACAAATGTAAGCTCCCGCGCCTCTCTGAACGTAGATTTCTAAATCGTAACCCGTTCCTAAAATATTTTTTCCAAGGAAACCGGCTTGTTTTGCTTCGTCAATGGCTTGCTCTAAGATATCAGGAATCCAAGAGTATTCTCCACGGATGTAAATATATGATGCATTGGATCCTAAACAAAACGAAGAGATTAGCATTCCTTCAATTAGCAAATGCGGTAAGAACTCCATCAGATATCGGTCTTTGAATGTTCCAGGCTCCGATTCGTCAGCATTTACCACGAGGTGTCTTGGTACACCTTCTGGTTTTGCTAGGAAACTCCACTTCATTCCGGTTGGGAAACCGGCGCCTCCACGTCCACGCAATCCTGAAGTTTTTACTTCTTCAAGGATTTCATCTGGAGTCATTTTTAAAGCTTTTTCAGCTGCTTCGTATCCGCCATGTTTCCGATATACATCAAAATATCGAATGCCTTCTACGTGAGCGTTTTTAAGTAAAAGTTTTTTACTCATTGTACTGATTTATTAGTCTAAAGCAATCGTTCCTTGTTTGCAAAGCTCAAGGATTTCGTCTACTTTTTCGATAGTTAAATTTTCATGATAAAACTTGCCCAATTGCAGCATGGGTGCGTATCCACAAGCTCCAAGACATTCTGCTGGTTTTAGTGTGAATAAACCATCAGCAGTTGTTTCACCGTCTTTTATATTGAGTTTGGTACGAATGTGATCTAAAATTTTCTCACTTCCTCGTACCATACAAGGTCCCGTTCTACAAACTTCAAGTACATATTTGCCCACAGGCTTCATATTGAACATGGTGTAGAAGGTTGCTACTTCGTATACTTCTATGGGTGTGATATCCAAAATTTGAGCAACATAATCCATTACGGGAACATCAAGCCACCCGCCGAATTCTTTTTGCGCTATGTGCAAAACAGGAATCAACGCTGATTTCTGTCTTCCTTCTGGATATCTTGCGATAATTTTCTTTACCTGCTCTAAAACGTCAGGTGTAAAAGCAATAGTTTCGCTCATTTTTTTATCTTGTAAAATGTACAATGTACGATGTACAGTGCACCTAATAATTTTTAAATCTTTTTACATTTTACTTTGTACAGTGTACAAATTATGCATCTAATTCACCCGCAATAACGTTCATGCTACACATGGTAACAATAGCATCTGAAATGACAGAACCTGTAATCATTTCAGGATAGGCCTGGTAATAGATAAAACAAGGTCTTCTGAAGTGTAATCGGTACGGACTTCTTCCACCATCACTCACTAGGTAAAATCCAAGTTCACCATTTCCTCCTTCAACAGCGTGATAGACTTCTCCCTTTGGAATCTGTGTTTCACCCATGACAATTTTGAAATGGTAGATTAGGGCTTCCATTTTAGAATACACATCGGCCTTTTCAGGAAGATAAAATTCTGGAACATCTGCGTGGAATGGTCCGTCTGGAAGATTTTCGTATGCTTGTTTAATGATTTTAATTGATTCCCAGATTTCTTGCTGACGAACCATAAAACGATCGTAGGTATCACCTGCTGTTCCTACTGGAATGGTAAAATCAAAATCTTGGTATGAAGAATATGGATTGGCAACACGAATATCATAATCAACTCCTGCAGCTCTTAAGTTAGGACCCGTAAATCCATAGCTTAATGCACGTTCCGCTGAAATTCCTCCCACGCCAATTGTACGGTCCATAAAAATTCTGTTTCGTTCTAAAAGAGAACAGAACTCTCCGAAACGTTTCGGGAAATTCTTGATGAACTCCTGAATTAATTCATGGAATTTAGTATTGATATCTCGTTCAAAACCGCCGATTCTTCCCATATTGGTTGTCATACGCGCTCCACAAATCTGCTCGTACATATCGTAGATTCGTTCGCGGTCGATAAACATATACGTCAGTCCTGTAATCGCTCCCGCATCCATTCCCGTAACTCCGTTACAGATCAGGTGGTCTCCAATACGAGCAAGCTCCATGATAATTACTCGTAAATAGTCCACTCTTTTGGGAGTTTCGATACCTAAAAGTTTTTCAACCGTCATATGCCAGCCGAAATTGTTAATCGGAGCCGAACAATAATTCATACGGTCGGTAAGCGTCGTAATTTGAGTAAAGTTTCTTCGTTCTGAAATTTTTTCAAAAGCGCGGTGAATATAACCAACCGTTTGCTCAGAATGTAGAATTTTTTCACCATCCATTGTTAACACGTTCTGAAAGATACCGTGTGTCGCTGGATGCGTTGGTCCCAAATTCAGGGTGTATAACTGCCCGTCAATTTGCTCTGCTGATTCGTATTGGTTAAGTATGTTTGATAATTCGTTGTCTTTCATAGTGGTAATGCTTTTGGCTTTTTCAGCGTAACGATTTGCGTTGTGCTTACTACCTCATATTATCTGCCGAACATGGCATCATCTTTATCCGTTCTCGTGCCATCTTCCAAGCGGTATTCCTTAAGCATTGGGTGATAGCCCAACTCTGGCATATTGAGAATAACTCGTAAATCGGGATGACCTTTAAAATTAATACCGTAAAAATCATAGGTTTCTCTCTCCATCCAGTTGGCACCAGCATAAAGGTCTACTAAAGTGTCAACTTCGGCATTTTCTCTGGGAAAGAATGTTTTAAGACGTATTCTCACATTGGTTTCCAAATTATGAAGATGATAGATTACGCCTAATTCCTTTTCTTTATTTTCAGGATAGTGGATGCCACAAATATCCGTTAGGAACATAAAGTTGAGAGAAGAACTTTTTAAGTGATGAATCACTTTTTTAATTTCTTCTTTTTTGATTTCAAGAGTGAGAAATCCATACGGTTCCGAAGATGCTAAAACGGCATCAGGAAATTCTCGGTTAATGGCTTCAAGGACAAATTCGTTTGTCATAATTCGTAGTTCACTTACAGAGCAATAATTTGCTTTTCGGATTAGTTAATATCGTACGATTCTAGTAATTTTTGGTACTCTGGAGAGTCTCTTCTTCGTAGGCTTTCGTTTTCACAAAGCGCTTGCACTTGTAAAACACCTTCGATGATTTGTTCTGGTCTTGGCGGGCATCCTGGTACATAAACATCTACTGGAATAATCTTGTCGATCCCCTGAAGAACGGAATAGGTGTCAAAGATACCTCCACTCGATGCGCAAGCACCAACGGCAATTACCCATTTAGGTTCTGCCATTTGGGTGTACACCTGCTTCAAAATAGGAGCCAGTTTTTTAGAAATGGTTCCACAAACCATTAACATGTCGGCTTGTCTTGGGGAGAATGAGTTTCGCTCCATTCCAAATCGACCCGCATCGTAATTGGGGTTTAATGTTGCCATAAACTCAATTCCGCAACATGAGGTTGCAAAGGGTAGTGGCCAAAGCGAATATTTTCTAGCCATCCCAATAACGCTGCTTAGTTTCGTTGCAAAAAAACCTTCCCCTTCATATCCTTCAGGAGCTGGTGCGTCGGTTCTAATTACGGGTTTATTGGTGTTATCTGACATAATTTTCTAATTTAATTTAAGCGAGGTTTAGATTATTTATTCCAATCTAACGCACCTCTTTTCAAAACATAAAAGAATCCTACAAAGAACACTCCAACGAATGTAAGAACCGCTAAAAAGCCTTCCATTCCGAATTCTCTAAAATTTACCGCGTACGGATAAAAGAAAACGATTTCAATATCAAACAAAACAAAAAGAATTGCTGTTAAGAAATACTTGATCGAAAATGGTGTTCTTGCGTTTCCTTCAACTTCAACACCACATTCCCAACTGGAATTTTTTACCGTTGTGGTTTTCTTTTGTCTTGGACCAAGAAAGTGAGCTCCCAAAAGTGAAACTGCCACAAATCCAAGGGCTACAGCGGCTTGAATGAGTACGGGAATATATTGTTCTGGTAGGTTCATAAAATTGCACAATTATTTCAATGTGCAAATTTAGTTAAATATAACTTTATAACGAAGTTTAAGCCCCGAAAATATGATTATTATTAGTACCGGGAAGTAATTTAGAATGAATATAAATTACTTCTTTTTGCCCAGTTTCTTCAGTAAAATGAAGGCCATGAACGCGATGTATCCAAAGATTACACTTCCGAACAAAATATTAATTGCGGTAGATAGTCGAGCGTCTTCCAAGTTAACAAATGTGTTGAAAGCAATGAAGATGATCACTAAAATAGCGTATATAATTAAGTGTTTTTTCATAGAAGATTGAATTGATTTGCAAGATACAAACTATCCATCTATTGCTCAAAACATCCAACCAATTTATGAGTAGCGATTTATAAATAACTACGGTAAAAAATATTTTGGAATATGTAAATCAAACGATTATTCCACTAACTGAAATTGTTGATTTGTTAGAAATTTCTATTTCCAGTCCGATGTTTTTATGGCATAGGTACGCCTTCTTTTGTGATTTACCGGATTATAATCTTGCCACAGTAGCTGAATGTTTTTGTTTTCTTCTAACTCCGGATTTGTTTCTAAAAACTTGACGCCTTTCTTTTTAAAAACATCATGTATTCCTTTGAAAATCATTGAGGTAACGCCTCTTCTTTGATAATCGGGATGGATGCCAATAAGATAAAAATTAGCTCGATCATTTTTCCTACCCGCTTGCAGGAAATGCCACCAACCAAACGGTAAAAGTTTACCTTTTGCTTTTTGTAATGCTTTTGAGTAGGAGGGCATTGTAATGGCGAAGGAAACGAGTTCTTTTTGGTCATTTTCAATACAAACGATATAATCTTTATCTATAAAATTGAAATATTTTTCTTTGTATGTTTTTATCTGCTCGTCTGTAATCGGCGTGTAGGTAGAAAGTCCTTTGTAAGTTTCGTCCAAAAGTTTAAACATAGGTTCTACTAAAGGAATAATCTCTTTTTTACTTTTGAATTCCAGGACTTTTAATTTATACCTTTCCGCAATTAATTGATTGAATTTGATGATTTTTTCTGGCAAAACCTCAGGAAAAACCAGTTCAAACTCCACCCATTCTTTCTCTTTTACGAGACCCAATTTTTCGAGGTGTTTTGGGTAATACTCATGATTGTAAATACCAATCATGGTCGCCAACTGATCGAACCCCATCGTCAGCATTCCTGCCTTATCCAAATTAGTGAAACCCATTGGTCCTTCTACGGTTTCGATGTTCTTCGATTTTGCATAATCGATCGCAGCTTGAATAAGCGCTCTTGAGACTTCCAAATCATCAATGAAATCAATCCATCCGAAACGGATTTTTTGTTCGCCATTCGTCTCCACGTCTTTGTTATTCATAATTACAGCAATTCTACCAACCAAAGTATTGTCTTTGTATGCTAAAAATTGCTGGGCTTCGGAATGTTTTAAAGCGGGATTTTGATTAGGATTCCAAACATCTTTTTCGTCCGAAATAAGCGCTGGCACATAATACGGATTATTTTTATATAGCGACATCGGAAACTTAATGAAATTCATTAATTCCGACTCATTTCGAACTTTTTTAATGACAATATTGCTCATGTTGGGAACAAAAGTGCAAATATACTGGAAAAGGCTTTAAAACTATGAAGTTTGGCACGTTTTTTATACTTTTAAGACGACAAAACTTTATATTAAAATGACAGGTTATTACATTATTATTGGGCTCACCATGCTTTTCAGTTGGTTGGTATCGGCTAGATTAAAATCGAAGTTTGCCCATTATTCTAAAGTGCATTTGCGCAACGGCTTATCAGGAAAGGAAATCGCAGAGAAAATGCTTCGCGATAATGGAATTAATGATGTACAGGTAATTTCTGTTCCAGGTCAATTAACCGATCACTACAATCCTGCAAATAAAACCGTTAACTTATCTGAAGGCGTTTATATGCAAAGGAATGCCGCGGCGGCTGCAGTTGCGGCGCATGAGGTTGGTCATGCCGTACAACATGCTGTAGGTTATTCGATGTTGCAACTGAGATCAAAATTGGTTCCTATGGTGAATATCAGCTCGACACTTTCTCAGTTTGTCATTATGGCTGGTCTTGCATTGATGTTCGCATCGCAAACAGTTGAAAATCCTACGGGTAATACTTGGGTGTTGGCAATTGGTGTAGCACTTTTTGCAGTTACTACATTATTTGCATTTATCACGTTGCCTGTGGAATATGACGCTAGTAATCGAGCAATGAAATGGTTAAAAGACACGGGAACCGTGACATCAGAAGAATATGTAGGTGTACAAGATAGTTTGAAGTGGGCAGCTCGCACGTATGTTGTGGCGGCTTTAGGTTCTCTCGCGCAGCTTCTTTATTGGGCTTCGATGCTTTTCGGAAGAAGAGACTAATTATAAAAAATCATACGATAGATAATGCATCTCGGACAATTGTTCCGAGATGTTTTCTTTGTGAGCCAGTTTGATTGTGGCAAGGATTGAGCATTTGTTGGTGGATGTAAAATCAAGAATTTTAGCGTCGTATTTATTTAGAAGTGTGAAAATGGTATTTTGATGTTCGTAGTCGAAATACAATTCCAAGTTTGTTTCCAGTTCTTTAGTGATTATTTCAGCTTCGTCCAACGTTAGTTTTGCCGATTCTTTGTAGGTTTTTACCAATCCGCCAACGCCCAATTTGACACCGCCATAGTACCGTACTGAGATTACTAAAATATGGGTAAGATCATGCGCTAACAATTGATTGTAGATGGGCAGTCCTGCACTTCCCGAGGGTTCGCCATCGTCATTAGCGCGATAGTTCTCTCCATTTAGCCCGAGGCGAAACGCATAGCAGTGATGGGTAGCTTTTGGGTGTTCTTCACGTATTTTGTTTAGACAATCTTTGACATCATCTTCAGTACGTACGGGAAATGCAAAGCCAATAAACTTGCTGCCTTTTTGCTTAATCAGAGTGTTTTCAACAGGTTTTTTAATGCTTTTATACTGGAATTGACTCATGGGTTTTTCATATTTTTAAAATGAACGACCGTATTATCTTCAAAGTCTAAATGTTCCAATTCTTCAGCGTTATCAAGTATCGGAGATTTGGTTCCTTCTTGCAATTTTAAATTAGGATTTTTTATCACGAAAGCTTCATCCCAAATTCCTAAATCAATGAATTGTTGATGTGTAAATCGACCTCCCTCTACTAAAATTGATTGTATTTGAAGTTCATGCAATTTCTCCAATGCGCTTGCTAAAAAACGGCTTGAATCAACCTTAATAAACTGAATATTTCTCTGTTTCTCTTCCTTAATTTCATTCAAAATAATAGTAGCTGCATCATTGTTAAAAATTTGCGTATTTGAATCGAGTTTGAGTTGACGGTCAATAAGTATTCGTATTGGATTACGACCTGCCACTTCGCGCGTTGTAAGTGCTGGATTATCGTGAAGAACAGTTGTTGTTCCTACTAAGATGGCGTGTTCTTCACTGCGAAGCTGGTGCACCCACTGTTTGGTCAGTTTGTTGCCAATAGAAACTGGTTTACCATTACGATCAATAAATCCATCTTCCGATTCTGCCCACTTCAAAATAATGTACGGTCTCTTTTTATTGTGAAACGTGTTGAATCGTTTGTTAAGCAGCATACAATCTTCAGATAAAATTCCAGAAACCACTTCAATGCCTGCATCTGTAATAATTTTTTTTCCTTTTCCGTTTACTTTATCATGAGGATCAAGTGCGCCAATAACTACTTTTTTGAATCCCAATTCCTTAATTTTCAAAGCGCAAGGGGGAGTTTTACCGTAATGCGCACACGGTTCCAAAGAAACATAAATAGTAGATTCTGGAATCAATGCTGGATTTACAACTGAATTGATGGCATTAACTTCCGCATGAGGTTCGCCCGCTTTTTGATGGAATCCTTCTCCAATAATCGTGTCGTTGTGCACGATAACGCTTCCCACCATCGGGTTAGGGTAGGTGTATTTTAATGCTTTTTGCGCCAAAAAAAGGCATCGCTGTATGTACTTTTCGTCGGTCATTTTTCAAAAAAGTCACTCGACAAAGGTGCCAAGTGACTTCTATTTTTATTAGAATTTTACTGCGACTTATTCGCCTGTAATAATTTGATGAAGATTTTGCTTTAAAGTTTCCAAAAGTGTCTTCTTTTCGTCAATTTTAGCAAACGTATCTGCTAAAAGTGGATTTTCGCGACTTGAATTACTGAAGAACCCAACATTGTTTTCCAGTTTCACGATTTCGGCTTCCAACTCAGCAATCTGATTTTTAATTTTTCTCGCTTTATCTGTGATGCGATCTGCAGAGCTCGTTTCTTCTCTAAACGAAGTATCCGTAATTTTGTTGAGTTTTAACTTTTCTCGTAGAGTCTGATTGAACTCCTGATTAATACTCATTTTATCGCGCGGCACTTTTCCAATTGCGTTCCATGCACTTCGTATTTGCTCGATCGTTTCTGCACTACCTTCTGCTTCAGAAACTTGCTTCAGATCTTCCAATAATGCTTTTTTATTCTTGTAATTTTCCTTCCAATTATCCGAAACCGCATTGTTTTTTTCTCTGAAATTGTTGAAGAATGTGTTGCACGCATCGCGAAACTCGTCCCAAATTTTAGTAGCATGACTGCGAGGAACGTGTCCGATTTTCTTCCAATCGTCTTGGAGTTTCTTAAAAAGAGGAACGGTAGTTTCCCAATCTTCAGAAAGCATATTGTCTTTAGCTGTTTGTATTAAAGCTAATTTTTGCTCGAGATTGGTGATCTGATTTTCCTTTAAACCTTTGTAAAATGAATTTTTTTTCGAGTTGAACTCACGTAAGGTTTGTTTAAAATCCGTCCAGTTTTGGTCGGATAATTTTCTCGGCACGCTTCCGAGCTTTAAAAATTCCAAACGAAGCTCTTCAACTCGTTTGATGGAATTTTGCCAAAAGTTATGATTGTTTTCTTTTTGATTGGTTACAAACGCACGTATTTCTTCAATAATTGCATTTTTCTTTTCCAAATTCTCGTTTTGAGTGCCCTCAATTTGAGCCGAAAGTTCGGATTTTCTTTCGTGAATTTTATTGGAGATTGATTTGAATTCCTCCCAAGTGCTCTCTCTAAATTCTTCTGCGACAGGTTCGGCCTCTTCTTTCCAAAGTTTATGCAAATACTGAAGCTCATTTAAAGCCTTCTGAATGACAGGTTCTGCTTCCAATTCCTTTGCACGAGCGATGATGTGTTGGCGCTTTTCGAGATTGTGGGAATATTCTTGTTCTAAATATTCCTTGTTCAAATCCAAGAGTGCATAAAACTGATTGAGGTGGAAGAAATAATTACTGTTTAGTATTTTGAAATCTTTTTTAGCGACTTGACCCGCATTCATCCAATCCTCTTTGATTTTTCTAATTTCTTTGAAAAGATTGGTTTCTGGAGTAGACGTTGTGTACAGATTCTTTAGTCTCTCAATAATCTCTTGTCTCTTATCCAGATTTTCTTTTTGCTCCTCTTCCTGAATTTTATGGTAATGATCTAGTTTTTCCTTGAAAATAGATCCCAAACCCGACACTTTGGCTTGCTGCGGGTGTTCCCAGCTAAAATGCTCTGCATTATTTCCGGCTTCCTCGAATTCGTGTTTTTTATCTTCCGTTTCGTCGGCTATGATATGAAGAGCCTCAAGTTTCAACTGATTAAACCTTTTTGCTTCACTTCCGACATCTTTTGCATTCACCATTTTTTCCAATTCATTCAAAAGTTCATTCAATGATAAACCAGAATGTTCTTCGTGTTCATGATTGTCATCATCATGAGAAGTTGCGGTTTCAGAAAACTGATCGTCGAGCTTTTGATTGTCTTGTGCAGTTTCCTGCTGCTGAGATGCCGCATTTTCTGGAGAAACTGATTTATTTTCTTCGTTTTGTGATGAATTGGTGTTTTCTGGTGTCATAGTAATTCGGTTTGCCGCAAAAAGCGTTGGAATGTCTTATAATAATTCAAAAGATGCACTAAATTAAATGATTTTTTTTAAAAATTCCAAATTTCCCATGCTTTTTCTGCTTGCTGTTCAAGCATATAATAGCCATTCACACATTTTGCACCGTTTTGATATGCTTTTTTGATAAACGAGGTATATTCCGGATTGTAAATTAAGTCAATAACCAAATGCTGATCGGTAATTGCCTCGTAGGGAAATGGCAGGGAATCGTCAATATTAGGAAAGGTTCCTACGGGTGTACACTGAATGATAATTGTATGTTCGCGAACTTGCTCAGCAGTAAGATTTTCAAAATTAATATCGGATTTTCGTGAAACGGTAGTATATGGAATTTCATTTTTTCGAAGTACATATTGTACGGCTTTTGCTGCGCCGCCATCGCCAATCACTAAAGCTGCCGTATGATGCTTTTTCTTGTGAAGGAGTAATGTTTTTTCAAAACCATAGGTATCGGTATTATAGCCAATGCTTTTACCGTTTTTTAAAACGACGGTATTTACTGCGCCAATACTTTTGGCTTCGTCACTAAGTTCATCAAGCAAAGGAATAATTTGTTCTTTGTATGGAATCGTGACATTAAAACCTTTTAGTTCGGGGGTGGCTAAAACCGATTGCAGCTGATTGATTTCTGATATGTCGAACACTTCATAGAAGTGATCGGAGAGATGGAGTGTCTTAAATTTCTCTGTAAAGTATTTTTTTGAAAAAGAATACGAAATATTCTTGCCTACCAATCCGAATTTTTTTATTTCCATTAGGTAAAGTTATAAAAAAAGACCGATGAAAATCGGTCTTTTTAGAATTTACTCAACAATTATTTTTGTTGATTTTTTTTGTGATTTTAGAAGATAGATTCCTTTCGGAAGTTTTTTCAGTAATACCTTTTCTTTGGTGTTTACCTTTTCTATCGTTTGTACCAATTGTCCGTTTATTGAGTATATTTTGATGGTATCATTTTTCTCAAGACCATCCACTGTTACTTCTTGGTT
>JAYRQH010000353.1:0-3607 GCA_041910715.1 Bergeyella sp. | reverse complement strand
ATCACTTTCTACTTCGTAATGAATCAACGAAGACATTGTATGTTCTTTCTTAAATGGAAAAACGCGAATCCGATTTCCAATAAATTCACTTTTAATCTGTACTTCGGATAAAATTTTCAAGGTCATTTCCAAATACGGCCTCGAGGTTATTTTACCCTCCAACTGAAGATCCAGTCCATTTTCCAATTTCGCTCCAATAAGCAGCAAGGATGTGATAAATTGAGATGAAATGTTTGCCGGTATTTTCACCAAACTTTTAGAGAACTTCTTCCCCATGATTTTTAGGGGTGGAAATCCTTCGTTCTCCAAATACTGTATATCCGCGCCCAGTGAGCGTAGCGCATCCACCAAATACTGTATCGGACGTTGTTTCATTCGCTCCGAGCCCGTAAGAATTACTTCTCTTCCTTCTTGAATAGCAAAAAATGAGGTTAAAAAACGCATAGCTGTTCCCGCATGATGGATATCGATTTCTTTTTCTTGTGATGCTAATGCTTTTTGCATCAACTGAGAATCTTGAGAATTGGATAAATTACCAATCAGGATATTGCCAAACAATTCCTTTAAAATCAACAAACGATTCGAAATACTTTTCGAACCGGTAATTTGGATGGTTTGATGGTCTTTGAGTAGTGCTTTTTTTAAGTACATTTAAAAGAGGATTGCGTTTTTTATTTTATTTGAGCTTTTCATTGTTTTGATGTCTCTCGGCATCGCGTTCTGTTTTCATTTTCATCTTCGCATCGTATGCGGCTTGAAGGTCGACACCCGTTTGATTTGCCAAACATAATGTGACAAATAAAACGTCAGCGAGCTCCTCACCAAGATCTTTGTTTTTATCAGATTCTTTCTCACTCTGTTCGCCGTATCTGCGAGCGATAATGCGCGCAACTTCGCCAACTTCTTCGGTAAGCATCGCCATATTGGTAAGTTCGCTAAAATAACGCACTCCCACATTTTTAATCCATTCGTCAACTTCATTTTGAAGTTTTGTAATCTCCATGCTCTCTGAAACTATAACGTCAAATTATTGATAGGCACCTAAACTAGGATTTGTTGTTCTGGGCGCTCCCACGATATCTATAGGAACTGCATTCGCGATCGAACTATTCCCTTTTTTCTTTGCCGGTGAATTTTCGGATAATCGCAAATTCATTTTCGAAATATACGGAAAAAGGAATTTTGGATCTTCATTTTTTAGTGAATTAATAACATTTGGGTTTCCATCAAAAGCGAATCCGGATTGTTCTGAATGTTTAAGTAAAGAATTGGTCACCGTATACGTAAAATTCTGTCCTGCGCTTGGAACAAAAAGAATGGAATTTGAATTCGAACCATAGAGTATCGAATTTTTTAAATTGATTTTAATAGATCCAACAAGCGGTGTTCCCGTTGGATTCTTCCACTCATTTGCAGCGTACAGAGACAAACCTGGCAATGATGAATTTAAGACCCAATAGTTCGCTAACGTTACGTGTGTAAAATCAGCCGTACTTCCTGCAAATAATCCCACATTCGCATTTCCGCAATTATTCATAACCAAATTATCCGCTATAATGTTCGATTGCACCGCTTCTATCCCATAGTTTTGAAAAGTATGGATGAACGAATTGTGTATCGTCGCATTAGATTTATTTAAGAAAATACCGGTGGTTCCTCCGAAAACACGTACATAATTCATAGTTAGCTTAGACCCTTCGTCAAATCGAATTCCATTCCAATTTAAAGGAATCGTATCGTATTTAGCATCATTACGGTCGCCTCGCATAAGTACTTCTTCATTTAAACCACCATTAAGCGTGAGCTTCCCATTTCGGGAAATTTTCATGCCACTATTTTTAGTAAAATATACTTTTGTACCTTTTTCTACGACCAATTCTTTTCCTTCAGCAACGGTTAAATCACCAAAAATGATCTTAGCTTTGTTGTTTGTCCAGACCGTATTTTGCGAAATAATATTTGGGTTGGTATCGCTCTGTATAAAGAACTCCGCATCTTGAATAACAGAGAATAATGTGACTTGTTGATTAATGCTTGCTCCTTGAAAAATAACATAATCCTCTGCAATAGCTTCCTTTGCGTTGGCAACAGGCGCTATTTCTACAAAAACATACAAACTGTCTTTCTTACGCAGCGAAATATTCTGAAAATCGGTTCCTGCTTTACCATCCACATTGATACGGTAAGGAGAAACTGCCCCACCTTTTAAAGAAATCCTAGGGATGATCACATCCTTATTTTCTCGATTGTAGACCTTGAAGGCATATGTTTCTGAACGAACTTGATTGTAAACCGTATCACAAAAAACGGTGTCGCGAGAAAATGCCAATTCTTGGGAAGGCTCATTAAAGGAAATTTCCTCTTGGTTGCAAGCCGTTGTCAAAAGAATTGCCCAAAAGGCGGCAATAAATAGTAATCTGAGTTTCATGAAGGTATGAATATTCGTACCTCAAAGGTACTTATTTTTACTGAACTCTTTTTAGTTGAAAATATAATTCTAAATAAGTTTTGCAAGTTCAAAAAAAAGTACTATTTTTGCCACCTAAAATAAAGGATAAAAAATCCATTACTACTTTTATCCGATTTAAAATAAATACGTAATAAAGTAATTTTTAGCATATCATGAAAAAAGGAATTCACCCTGAAAATTATAGATTAGTTGTTTTCAAAGACATGAGCAACGATGAAATGTTCATTTGCAAATCAACTGCTGAGACAAAAGATACAATTGAATATGAAGGTCAAGAATATCCATTAATCAAAATGGAAATCTCTTCTACCTCTCACCCTTTCTACACAGGAAAAGTAAAACTTGTAGATACTGCGGGACGAGTTGACAAGTTCATGAACAAATACAAAAAATTCGCTAAGTAATTTTAGTATATACAGTAAATTAAAGTCTTTCAGAATCCTGAAAGACTTTTTTTATTGTATTTTTGTTGGTATAATTCAGACAAATCCTATGCAGATTGTATTTTCAGATGCCCAATACTGGGAAGATTTTCTACCCTTAACATTTACACGACCGATTGCGGAAATACGTTGTGGAATTCTCACTTTTACCGAACGTTGGAAAAAATTATTGGGAATAGACGAGGTCGCTTATATCACGGAAGCGTTTCTAGAAGATAAATTTCCAAGACCTGAAGAAACTGAGAGCCTGTTTCTAGTACCCCACTTCTTACCGTCAGCAAATGTTTTGCAGCAAATAAAAAATCTGCAACTTGGGGAAGCGTTGGTTTACGAAAATGAATTGATTGCGGCGCGAATCCACATGAAGGATTTTAACTTGAATCAGATTGAAAAAATGAACGACGTTTCAGAGGATTTACGTTTTTTCAAGCAACCCACAGACCTTTTTTCACGAAATGCTGAGGCGATTGATTTCGATTTTGATCTTATGACCAGAGGTAGAACGTCTCAACCCTTATCGGAAACCAACGGATTTTTAGGAAACTCGGACGATTTATTTATCGAAGAAGGAGCTGAAATCGAATTTTCTACACTAAACACGAAAACGGGAAAAATATACATCGGAAAAAATGCTGAGGTTATGGAAGGATGCCATCTTCGTGGTCCCATCGCTCTCTGTGAAGAATCAAAATTT
>JAYRQH010000352.1:0-1699 GCA_041910715.1 Bergeyella sp. | reverse complement strand
TTTCTTCCTGATATTGCTACACCCGATCGACAAGATGCTTTGTCGGCAAAAGGATATGTATATGGTTATATCGGCTCGGTCGTCTTGGTGATTATTTGTTTAATTCTGATTCAAGTTTTAGCAAAAGACGAACATCAGCAACTTTTATTTACACGTATCAGTTTCCTATTGACAGCGGCGTGGTGGTTTGGTTTTTCTCAATACACATTCAAGCATTTGCCACAGTTCGGTGATGTCAAAGACAAACTTCCAAAAGATTTGGTACTACTTAATTACAAAAATATATTTAAGAAACACGAAGAGCAAGGTGGTTTTTTCGAAGTTTTAAAAGACAATATCAGCTTTTATCTGGATGTTGCAAAAGAGAGTTTCCGAGAGCTTTTTAAGGTTGGTGGTGAGCTTTTCAAAGACCGAAATTTAAAATTTTTCCTTTCCAGTTTTTTCTTTTACAGTGTGGGGATGCAGACCATTTTTCTGATGGCGACACTATTCGGCAAAAGTGAAATCAACCTAGAGCAAGAAAAACTTATTGCTACTTTACTAATTATTCAAATCGAGGCCATTATTGGTGCGGTAATTTTTTCGAGGCTTTCCCGACGCATAGGCAATAAAAACGTGATATCCATTGCAATCATCTTATGGATTGTTGCTTGTCTTTCAGCTTATTTTCTAAACAAGGAAAACCCGAATGTGGAGTATCAATTCTACGGCGTGGCTGCTATTGTAGGTTTGGTTATGGGTGGTTTACAGGCGATGTCCCGTTCTACCTATTCCAAATTATTGCCAGAAAACTCCATGGATAACACAACATTTTTTAGTTTCTACGATGTTCTGGAAAAATTAGCTATTATTTTAGGAACCTTTATTTTTGCAACGTTAATCGAGCATTTCAATAATATGAGATACGCTGCTTTATCGATGACGTTATTTTTTGCATGTGGACTCATACTGATTCGTTTTCTGAAAGTGAAGCTTAACGCCAACAAGGCTACCCTCTAATATTGGTGTAATTATTGCATACTATTTGCTGATTTTTAGTAATTTTGCAACTTAATCGTATAGCTATGACGAATCCTTTATTCTACGCTAAAATTTTACTCTTCGGTGAGTACGGAATTATTGAAGATTCCCAAGGTTTGACCTTGCCGTATAGCTTTTATAAAGGGACGCTCAAATTCTCGAACAATTTTTCTGATTTTGAAAAGAAATCGAATGAGCATTTGCAGAATTATGCCAAATATCTAGCCGATTTGGAACTTCCAGAAAATTTTAAACTGGATGTTAATGCATTGCAAGATGATATCTCAAAAGGATTATTTTTTGATTCTAATATTCCGCAAGGTTACGGAGTAGGAAGTTCTGGCGCTTTAGTAGCTGCGATCTTCGAAAAATATTCATTCGTAAAAAGAAGTCCTGACCACATATCAAAAGACGAATTAAAAGAACTGAAAAAAGTGTTTGGAAAACTCGAGAGTTATTTCCATGGAACAAGCTCAGGTATTGATCCGTTGATTTGCTATATGAATCTTCCAATTCTCATCGAAAATCGTGAGAACGTTGATAAAGTCAATATTCCAAAAAGCGAGCAAGGTAAAGGAGCAATCTTTTTAATTGATTCTGGAATGATGGGTGAGACGGGACCAATGGTGCAGATTTTCTTTGAAAAGATGAAAACCGAAGGATTCCGAAAAACGTTGAA
>JAYRQH010000351.1:0-7206 GCA_041910715.1 Bergeyella sp. | reverse complement strand
TTTTGTAAATATTCAGCAATAAAACTGCGTACAGGCATCATCACTTCGTGCCATTCAACAGAAAAATCCTTGGTAACCGCAACAAAATTATCCGAAACGAAAACTTCCTGCGCAAAAGGAAATTCATCAAAAATAGCTTTTGCAATAGGCACTTCATCCGCATTCTCTCTCGATTTTACCTCAACAAAACCTTCAATAATAAGTTCGGTAGAAACAAATTTCATTACTGCAGGATTCGGTGTCATTTCGGCGTAAATAGGAAACATTTCACGCTTTTTCTGAAGATAAATCCGTGGATTTGCCAATAATTCATCGTCAATTACATTTTTTAAACTTTCAACCACATGATCCCACTCCACCGTATCTTCCTTTGCCACTGCGATAAAATTAGCAGTGATAAATATTTTCTGTACGAATGGGTAATTAAATAGTTCCTGAGCAATGGGCATTTCGGAAACATCTGAAGTTCGGTCAAGCTCCACTGATCCAGGAATTAGATTATAATCTGCTACAAACTTCATCACTTTGGGATTTGCTGTAGGTTCTATATGTATTTGTCGCATATTATCGTTAAATTTGAAATACAAAAATACGGATAAGAACTCAGAAGATAGAATTTAAGATTTAGATTTTATCGATAGAGAAAATACGGGTTCTTACGTCTCATAATTCATAAATCAAAATCATGGCAATTATTAAAGAGCTTTTAGGAAAAACACCTCAGATTGGAGAAAATACATTTATAGCGGAAACCGCTACCATTGTGGGCGATGTGAGTATTGGAACTGACTGCAGTATTTGGTTTAATGCCGTAATCCGCGGCGACGTACATTACATCAAAATTGGTAACAAAGTCAATATTCAGGATAATACCATGCTCCATGCCACGTACGAGCGATTTCCTCTTAATATCGGCAACAATGTATCCATCGGACATAACGCAATTGTTCACGGTTGCACCATTAAAGACAATGTCCTTATCGGCATGGGCGCCATCGTGATGGATGACTGTGTCGTTGAGGAGAACTCTATCGTCGGTGCAGGATCTGTAGTTACTCAGGGGACGCACATAAAATCGGGAGAAGTTTGGGCAGGCGTTCCAGCAGTGAAAATCAAGGATATTTCCGAGGAGCTTGTGGAAGGTGAAATCCAACGAATTGCAAATAACTATGTAAAATATTCAAGCTGGTACAAATAAATGGAAAGCAACCTCCCAGAAATTAAAACAAAAGGATTAGTACGTAATAAACAGGTTGCAGAAGAAATTCCCAATTTTCTGCAACTTTTAAATTCTTCCGCGGTATATTCCGAAAACACCCTAAACATTCCTTTTCCTTATTGAGAGGAATATGCTCCATCTTGGCTTTAATCACTAAATCAAGCCTTTAAAAGGTATTTAAAGACGAGGATACATCAAAAACGGAAAGTCTTTAGATTTTATTCGGATTTCTGTCCCTCGCTAACTACAGCTTGCTCGACAGCTAATTTGGGTTGCATCAAGATTTTTCCATTTACACACTGCAATTCTGCAGGAGCTTCCACGAGAGAACAGTCCGAGAGCAATTGGTTGATTCTCTGGAACTCAGCATCAAGTTGGGTATACTCACTGATTAATTTTTGAGTTTCTGCCTCTTTCGCAATAGGAAAAGCGGTATAAAATTGAGGACCCCCACATGATTTTGATCCTACGGGTGCAAATTTCCATGAAGCAGCATCCGTACAGGGTTCATTTTTAATTTTTTCAAACTCAACGCGAAGTTCAGCCAAGCGTTTTGCAATTTTTTCACTTGAGGCTGGTGTCGATTTATCGGTAGAATACGCAGGTTTTTCGGCTGCATCTTTCGGGAGAGTATCAGCTGTTTGTTTTGGCTTACACGCTACAATAGATAAAAGAACAAGGCCAACAACAGTATATTTCATATTTTATTTTTTAGGTAGCATACAAAAATTTTGCCTTTTTTAGTTTTTCATCGCAATTATTTTTTGGCTAATTTTGAAACATGAACGAATCGATCTTCGATCTTGTAGAGCATACTCAACGAAGCATTTTTCTTACCGGTAAAGCAGGAACAGGAAAAACAACATTTCTGAACAATTTCATAAAAAAAACGCAAAAGAAATACATTGTTGTTGCTCCCACGGGCATTGCGGCGATTAACGCTGGCGGTGTGACAGTACATTCTATGTTTGGACTTCCGTTGCGAACATTCATACCCACTTTAGATCGTATTGATCAGAATATGGCGAACAATATTCCTGATTTAATGCATCATTTCAAATACCGAAAAGATAAATTAAAGCTATTGCGTGAGATCGAAATTGTGATCATCGATGAAGTTTCGATGCTTCGCGCAGACGTCTTGGATATGATGGATTTTTCGTTGCGCCATGTTCGTAGAAACCAGCAGCCTTTCGGTGGCGTTCAGATGCTTTTTATTGGAGATTTATATCAGCTTCCGCCTGTCGTAAGAGACGAATTCTTTCTCAAAAAATTTTACCCGTCTCCTTTTTTCTTTGAAAGTTACGCACTAAAACAAGTGCCATTAGTTACTTTAGAATTAACGAAGGTATATCGTCAAAAGGATGAAAATTTTCTTCAAATACTAAACGCAATCCGTGACGGAAATAGGGACGATATTGATTTTGAAACGCTTAACCAACGTTATGATCCCAATTTTAGACCTTCGGATGAAGCCTATGTTTATCTTACCTCTCACAATCGCATGGCTGATGACATAAATCAGCGCGAACTGAAAGCATTACCCGGAAAATCATACCACTACGATGCAAAAGTGATTGGTGAGTTCAAAGAGACACAATATCCTAACGAATTGGTTATCGAATTGCGTGTTGGAAGTCAAATTATGTTTATCCGAAACGACGCCAGCCCTGATAAAAAGTATTATAATGGAAAATTAGCCGAAGTTGTTCGCTTGGATGAAGACGAAATTTGGGTACGCATTGATGGAGATGATGAAGATTATAAACTGAAACAAGAAGTTTGGGAACAAAAAGCCTATTCTTTGGATGCTGAAAAAAATATCAAAGAAGATGTGCTGGGAAGTTTTGAGCAGTATCCCATACGTTTAGCTTGGGCTGTTACTATTCATAAATCTCAAGGTTTAACCTTCGATCGCCTGATTATTGATGCAGGAAAATCATTTGCTTCAGGACAAGTCTATGTGGCACTCTCACGTTGCCGCACATTAGAAGGAATTGTCTTAAAATCTAAAATTACGCCGGATGCAATTTTTAGTGATCACCGGGTCTACCAATTTCAAGATTCAACCAATGCCAATGAGCAAATCGAACAAATTCTACAGTCCGAAAAATACGATTATTCCATTAAAAAAGTGCTTCGCTATGTAAACCCCTATTGGTTGCAGGCGACTCTAGACGAGTGGCATCAACAAGCATTAAGTTCAAAAAACATCGACCGCGAAAAGGTAAAACAGCTTTATTTTCAAACCAATAAAGACGTCAAAAAACTATTGGAAATCTACGTTAAATTTGAAAAAATAGTATTGCAGAAGACCTATAAATTCACCCAAACAGGTGAGGATTGGAACGAGATAGAAGCCAAAGCCGAAGGTGCCGTAACCTATTTTTTAAAACAAATTAACGAGCACCTATTTTCACCTTTTAAGAGTTTTTATGCTGAGACTAAAGGCGTAAAAGGCTTGAAACAGTATAACGAGATTACCAAAACATTTATAGACGACTTGCAAGACTATCTAACCGATCTAAAGGCGGTTCACTTGCTTGGAAAACCAATGTTCGATCAGTCACAAGACATTCAGATTACAGCCAATGTTGCCAAAATTCCGAGTCATGTGGTTACCTACCAATTATTTGAACAAGGCATGTCCGTTTCTGAAATTGCTAAAGAACGTGGTCTGGTTCTTGAAACCATTTTTGGGCATCTTGCCAAATTTGCGGAACAAGGCTTGGTGGACATTAATCGTATTGTGGCAAAGGACAACATCAAAGTTTTCGAAAGCGTATTTAAAGTAAACGAATTTGAAACCCTTACGGAGTGGCGAAAAGCTTTGCCACCGCAAATTGAATTTCACGAAATCCGACTTCTACTCAATCATTTTCAGACGCAAAAACGCGCAAAAGAGCGAAAAGAGTAACCTGTAAAGTGATGACCAGAATGCAGGAAAACAACACTCCAACAAAATAACGTAACTTAGCATGGCTATGAAACCATTTAAATTTTCAGTGCTTGATTTGGCACCCGTAAAACAAGGAAAAAGCTATAAAGAAACCTTCAGCGACAGTTTGAATCTTGCGCAACATGCCGAGATGCTAGGCTTTGAACGTTATTGGCTGGCCGAACATCACAACATGAAAAGTATCGCCAGCGCGGCAACTTCCATTTTGATTGGATACATAGCTAATGGAACCGAACGTATTCGCGTAGGGTCTGGCGGAATCATGCTTCCAAACCATTCCTCACTTGTTATTGCCGAGCAATTTGGGACGTTAGATGGACTCTTCCCTAACCGTATCGACCTCGGTTTGGGACGTGCTCCCGGAACCGACCAACTTACTGCACAAGCTTTGGGCAGAAACATTTCGACAATGAACAACTCGTTCCCAAAGCAAATTCTAGAGCTGCAACATTACTTTTCGAAAGATAATCCAGGGCCTGTACATGCGTATCCTGGACAAGGAGCGAATGTTCCTTTATATATTTTAGGTTCCAGCACGGACAGTGCGTGGCTGGCATCAGAAATGGGGTTACCGTATGCTTTTGCCGGTCACTTTGCACCCGAACAAATGGAAATTGCCTTTACCATATACCGTGATAATTTTAAACCCAGTGTACACCTAGCGCAGCCGTATATTTTAGCATGTGTAAATCAAAGTATCGGGGAAACCGATCAAGAGGGCGAATTTTTAGCATCAACATTGTATCAAGCGTTTGTGAATATCATCCGAAATGATCGTAAACCCTATGCACCGCCAGTGGAGGACATGGACCGTATTTGGTCGGTACAAGAACGTGCATTGGTGTTGCAAAAATTAAAGTGGACTTTTCTCGGCTCTAAGGAAAAAGTTGGAAATGAGTTAGCCCAGTTCCAAGATAAATTTCAGGTTGACGAAATTATTTTTAATTCGCACATCTTTGATCACATAGCTCGAAAAAAATCATATTCACTTTTAAAAGAGGTAATTTCTGACTTATTTTAATAGGTTGACCGCTTAAAAACCTTGTACAAATGGACATTAACTTACGTAAATGTGCATTGACAAAAGTAGACATATTGTAAAGCCAAGCATTATATTCTTCGGACACTTAAAATTAGTACACGCTAATAAAGCGGTAGGCTGAGAATTCAACCGACCTTTAGTTAACTTTCTATTTTACTAGCAGATATTCTGTTCTCTTTCTCCATACTGTTTTCTGCAAGACGGGTAATCGATTTGAAATATGACACTTACTTCCTACCGTTTAAAAAAATCTCGCTGAACATCTTGATTTGATTTAAAAGTTTTGCGAAGGTAAATACTTTAAAAATATAATTTCAATTATTTAATTAGTCATTTGATCGTTTGTAACGCATTTGTAACGCGTATAACAGTAAACATAAGGCATTTCTATTGCAACTTTACCATCATAAAAATAACTAATTTATATAACTATGAAAAGAAAGCTATTCCTGATACTCTTTGTAATTTTTACGTCGTATATAGGTTATGCGCAGACCAGCACCGAGACCTTTGAGACTGAGACAAACGTTAGTACTAATTTTAGTGATAATGGTGTCATATTTATTATTGTACCATATGTTGGTGGATTTGATGTCCAAGCCAGATATCCAGGAGCAGGCTGGAGTGGAACCGCCAAGGATAATAGATATATAGATAATACTGGAGCGGGGGCAACAAACGCTTCTTTTGCCATAAAAACAACATCAAATCTCTTTAAAGTTAATAAATTTTGGGTCTTTTTATCAAATGATGCCTTGAATCAAACAGTTAAGGGTACTCTTACTATCACAGGAAAATTAGGCGGTGTAACTAAATTTTCTGACGTAAAAAATAATGGGTTTGTCACCAGTCTTGGTAATACCAATGGATACACCTTGATCGATTTAACAAATCTTAATGGACAAAATTATAGCAATATTGTAATTGACGAATTGGTGTTAACGGCTGGTGGAGCATACACATACATGGGTTTTGATGCATTCACTTGGGTAAAAGATTCTGGTACTATTATCGGAGTTTTAACACTCACTGGGAGCCAAACCAATGTACGTTCCTCTGGTGGAAATGATGGTACGGCGACAGTATCCGTATCAGGCGGTGTTCGTCCATATACGTATAGTTGGTATCCTTCAGGTGGATCCTCCTCTACAGCAAATGATTTGTCAGCAGGAAACTATACAGTAATTGTCAAAGATGCTAACAATAATATAAGTACTAAAAGTTTTACCATTACAGAACCGTTATATGCATACGTTAGTTCTTCACCAGAAAGCTGTGGCCAAGCAAACGGAACCGCATCCGTATCCGTAACTGGCGGTGTTGCCCCATACACTTACAGTTGGTCACCGTATGGTGGAACATCACAAGACGCATATGGCTTAAAGGCTGGAACGTACACTGTTACAGTAAAAGATCAAACTGGTGCTGTAGTTACGGGATTTGGAAGTGTTTTACCTGCAACACAAGAAATACGATCTCCCAAAATCAAACTTAATTATAATATAGGAGATAAGTTATCCTCATTTAATATGATAGGCGAAAATATAAAATGGTATACGTCTGAAAACGATGCTATTAACCATATGAATGCTGTACCTAGCTCTACACTTATAGAAAACAATACAATCTATTATGCAACTCAAACTATTGGATCGTGTGAATCGAATACACCGATAGCAATCCACACAATGTATCAAACTTTAAATGTTTCCGGAAGTGCTAAGCAATCTGAAATCAAAATTTATCCAAATCCCGTAAAGAATATACTAAATTTGAGTTCTGATTCAAAGATTATTAAAGTAGTAATTGTGGATTTAAGCGGTAAAAAAGTTATAGAAAAAGAGATGAATAGTGAAACACGAATTAACGTAGAATCACTACCAAAAGGAGTTTACTTTATTCAAGTATATGCTGAGAATGAAAATAAAACTATAAAATTTATAAAAGATTAAAAACTGATTAATAAAAAAAACCTGCAGTGTGCAG
>JAYRQH010000350.1:0-5161 GCA_041910715.1 Bergeyella sp. | reverse complement strand
CATCTGATCCGAGATTGGCGGCGGTGGAGTTTCCACTTTTGGCGCTTTCACTGGCTCAGGAACAACGTTTTGGATTACCTCAATCTTTGGCGGCTCCACTGGTGGTGGAGGTGGCGGCGGTGGTGTATCTTCTGGTTGTTCTAAGATAGGTTCCTCTTCAGGTAAAATATCAATAAGGTTGGACTTTACTTCTGTTTTTTCGGCAGCGTTCATTTGCTTAATTTTCATTACTACAAATGGAGTAATTGCCGCAGCACAGAAAAGTATAGTTCCTAAAACAAAAGACTTTGTTAAAACCTTACGATACGACGAACGTAAATCATAAGCTCCATACTCTTTGTTTCTATTTTCAAATACAATTTCATCTAAACCTAGATTCTTATTGTACTCTAATTCATTTGCCATCTTAATTTATCTATTAAGAGTTAATATTAATTTGCCGGTGTATTAGTTACTGGCGCTGCTCCTCCAACTTTCTTTTTATAAATAGCCTCTTCGTAAGGTTTTATATCGGTTACCCCGTAGATTTCGTTTTTGGTGATTGCCATTTCATCTAAAATATCGACAAAATTTCTATATACCGCATCGTCTGTAGGCTTAATGATCACTGTAAATTTACTAGGATCTTTTGCTCTCGCTTTTGCTTGCTCAATTACTTTTGTAATTCCTTCTCTATCAAAATTAGTCTCTTGCAAAGTTTGTTCGTTCAAACCAGCCTGATCTTGCTGATGATAAAAAATTCTATTGTCTTTACCAATGATTAAACTTAATGAATTGGTAAGATCGATTTCTGTATCGGGCGCTTTTTGCCCATCTTTTGGTTTCGCTGGAAGTCCTAAATCCATCACATTCGGCTTGGAAAACGTGGTTACCAACATGAAGAATGTGATCAAAAGAAATGCCAAATCCACCATGGGAGTCAAGTCTACACTAGGGTTAAGCTTCTTGGAGCGAACCTTACCACCTTTGGCGCTTGAGTCTTTTACTTGTACTTCTGCCATTTCTTATTATTTATTAGGATTAACTTCCTGATTTGTTATCAACTGAAACTTAAGAAAATCGATATCTCTAAGTCCTTCAAATAAGGATTTTACTCTTGGGTATTTTGTTTGCGTATCACCTTTTACAGCAAGTTTCGCGTCAGCATTTACTGCCAAACTTTGTTGTACCCAGTCTATTAATTCCTTTTTTGTACTATCCATTGGTACTCCAGGAGCTTTATATGCTTTCTGATCATCGTCGGAAAGTTTCAAGAACCCATTTAATTGGTTCATCGGAACTCCTACTGACTTGATTTTTGCAAAAGCAGATTTTTCTTCTGGAGAAAACGTTAGTCCATACTTCTTGGCCATATTATCTAATAGCCTAATTCTATCAGTTCCATTTTCTACTGGGGTAAAGTAAAATCTACCATCTGTAGTACTAAGAATTGTCATGACACTTCCCTCTGATAAAAGTGTCTCAGAAATTGAAGATGGCGTCGTGATTGTCTCCACATCCGGCTTAGCAAACTGAGCCGTCAAGATAAAGAACGTAAGTAGAAGGAATGACACATCGGTCATCGCCGTCATATCTACTCGAATATTATGTCTTTTTGGTTTGACTCTCGCCATTATTTAAATCTTTTTTATTAAACTTCTAATTTTTGAATGCTTGGGTTGCCCCAAGATTCTTAGTTGTGCTCAGCGAAAGACTGCTGAATAGACATTGCGATCTCATCGATTTTGAATGTCAAGCCATCAATTTTAGAAGTAAAATAGTTGTAAAGGATAATAGCTACTGCAGAAGTACCAATACCTAAAGCCGTATTTACAAGTGCTTCAGAGATACCTACTGATAGTTTAGCTGAATCTGGCGTACCACCACCTGAACCTAATGCGTGGAACGCGTTGATCATCCCGATTACGGTACCTAATAGAGCAACTAACGTTGCAACCGTACCTAATGTAGAAAGAATCATCATGTTTTTCTCAAGCATTGGCATCTCAAGAGTTGTCGCTTCTTCGATTGATTTGTTAAGGGCAATAATTTTTTGCTCTTTATTTAAAGTACCATCTTTTGCTAAAGCTTGATACGAAATAAGACCTTCTTTAACAACGTTACCTACAGATCCTTGTTGTCTGTCACACTCTTCAAGAGCTTCGCTGATTCTGTTTTCGTTTACTAATCTTCTTACGTTTAGTACGAAGTTATCAACGTTACCTTTACCTTGTGCTTTGCTCAAAATGAAGAAACGCTCAATAGAGAACACGATTACGATAATCATGAAAGAGATAAGGATAGGTACAATTACACCACCCATGTAGACAATCCCCATAAAACCTTCAGGTTGAAATTCAGATCTTTCTACGTCTGTGAAAGCTACCGATGCAACATCTTTCAATCTGTCATCCGGCTTAAAATTACCTGGGCTTCCTAAGATGAATAAATAAATTGAAATCCCCACCGCAAAAATGATTGGGATAATTAAAAATGGATTAAGACCACCCGTTTTTCTAGCAACTACTTGCTCTTCTGTGTTTGAAACATTCATTTCCATATTAAACTAAATTATACTTGTTATATATTTTTACAGTTTGTAAATTAAAGTCAAAAAAAATTAAGTTGCAAGTATTTTACCAAAAGTTCATGTTTTCATGTCGGCAAAAGCACTGCTCAAAAATTACTGAATTCTCAATTATTTATCTAATTTTTAGAGTAATTTTCCTAAAATTTCGTTTATGTTGAAAAATTTGAAAAAATCGCGTTAGATTTTAAGAAATTGGCAATAGTTTTTGCTTTCTTATTTTTTTTACATCACAATATTAATAATTTTTTTAGGTACAACGATGATTTTTTTTGGGTTATTTCCATTTAATTGCTGAATTGTTCGATCGTCTGCCAACACTGCTTCTTCAATTTCTTTGATTTCCAAATCGGCTGCTAAAGGCAGTTTAAACTTCATTTTTCCGTTGAAGCTTACTGGATAGGCAATTTCGTCCTCAACGAGGTAGTGCTCGTTTAATTCTGGAAAGCTTTCAAACTCAATACTTTCTTTGTGCCCCAATGCCGACCACACTTCTTCACAAAGATGCGGAGCGTACGGTGATACTAAAACCGCTAATGGTTCCAAAATGGCTCGTTTGTTTGTCTTCAGCTTCTGAAGTTCATTGGTTGCAATCATAAATTGCGACACGGACGTATTGAAGGAGAAATGTTCGATATCGTATATTACCTTTTTAATTAAGGTATGTAGGATTTTGTATTCGTCCTTAGTTGGCTCTTCCTCTGATATGGATAACACATCGCCATCATAATAGAGATTATAGAATTTCTTTAAAAATCCGTAAACACCGCTTAAACCCTGTGTATTCCAAGGTTTGGACTGCTCTAAAGGTCCCAGGAACATTTCGTACAGACGCAGACAATCTGCCCCATATTCTTCACAAATATCATCTGGATTCACCACATTGAATTTGGACTTCGACATTTTTTCTATTTCCCTTTCGGTGATGTATTTTCCGTCTTCCAAGATGAATTCAGCTTGAGCAAATTCTGGTCGCCAATTTCTGAACTTTTCAGTATCAAGTTCGTCTGTAGCTCCCTTCAATAAAGACACATCTACATGAATCTTTTGGGTTTGGTGTTGTGATGCTAAATTTTTAGAAACAAAAGTATTGGTACCATCGATTCGGAACACATACGCACTCATCCCCAAGATCATTCCTTGATTGATTAATTTTTTGAATGGCTCTTCTTGCGAAATCCACCCACGATCTTTCAAGAACATATTCCAAAAACGAGAATACAATAAATGCCCAGTTGCATGCTCACTTCCTCCAATATACAAATCAACTTGTCCCCAATAATCGGAGATTGACTTTTCACAAAATGTTTCATCATCATGCGGATCCATATAGCGTAGGAAATACCACGAACTTCCTGCCCAACCCGGCATCGTAGACAATTCTAAAGGAAAAATGGTTTTGTTATCAATTAAATCAACCGAAACAACTTTTTGATTCACGTCATCCCAAGCAAAGTCTTTAGCATTGCCCAAAGGAGGATCGCCATCTTCTGTAGGAAGGTATTTCTCAACTTCGGGTAATTCTAATGGCAATGCAGAAACTGGCAACGTGTACGGCATCTCATCCTTATAATAAATAGGAACTGGCTCGCCCCAATAACGCTGTCTGCTGAAAATTGCGTCCCGTTGTCTAAAATTAGTTGTTCCGAAACCAATATTTCGAGATTCTATTTCTGAAATAATTTTCGATTTGGCATCTGCATAATTTAAACCATCAAGAAAATCCGAATTTACGCACGTGCTATCTTTGGAGTCAAACGATTCTTCACTGGTGTCCACATCGGTATTCACAACTTTCACAATATCCAATCCGAATTTCTTTGCAAAACGATGATCCCGTTCGTCATGGGCTGGCACAGCCATCACAGCGCCCGTCCCATACCCCATCAAAACATAATCGGAAATATAAACCGGAATTTTTGTATCTGTAAATGGATTAATTGCATATGAGCCGGTGAATGCTCCCGAAACGGACTTAACATCGGCCAAACGATCGCGTTCGGTCTTTTTGGAAGTTTGCTCGATATACTCTTCAACTTCGCCTTTTTGTTCGGGGCTTGTAATACCTTCCACAAGGGGATATTCCGGTGCTAAAACCATAAACGTTGAGCCAAAAATGGTATCTGGACGGGTAGTGAAAACTTCAATCACTTCATCGTGACTGTCTAATTTAAATTGAACTGAAGCACCTTGAGATTTACCAATCCAGTATTCTTGCGCATCTTTTAATGGTTGTGGCCAATCAATATTTTGCAATCCAGAAAGTAATCTTTCAGAATACGCTGTAATGCGCATGCTCCATTGCATCATCTTCTTTTGGAATACAGGATAGCCCCCACGCTCTGATTTACCATCTTTCACTTCATCATTCGCTAATACGGTTCCTAAAGCTGGGCACCAGTTTACGGTAGTTTCGGCACGAAAAGCCAAACGATAGTTTAACAAAATATCCTGCTTATCAAGATCCGAAGCATTCTTCCACTCATCTGCTGAAAAAGAAAACTCTTCCGTTTGTGCGGCATTTAAGCCCTCCGTTCCTTTTGATTCAAATTGGGAAATTAATGTATCAATTGATTCAGCTCTGTTGGTTTCTTT
>JAYRQH010000349.1:0-1582 GCA_041910715.1 Bergeyella sp. | reverse complement strand
TTCTTCCTGAACTGAAGCAATTTCATCTGTATTTCGGGATGATCGTTTTCTTTATGATGGTTGGCCTTTGGGAATGTATGAAAATTATGAAGTTTGGGAAAGGCTGGGAAAAATTTGCCGTCTTGCCGATTGCTGTTTTAATTCTGTACCGTTTTTCTATTAAATATTTCAATCACGGCTTTTCGTACAATTTTAGCTTATCCGAGATTCTTGGTTTGTCTTTAATTTTGATTGCCGTTGTCACCTTATTCCGTTTCAAAGACGAATTGTATTTTGACAGCGGAAAGCTTATTTTTAGTGTGATTTATGCAGGTTTAACGTTTGGTTATGCATTGGGACTTCCGTACTTCAACCAGGCAAATGAGTTTACGCTAGAGCCTTTTTTCCTCTTCATCCTTATTTGGAGTAGCGACTCTTTTGCGTACTTCAGTGGAAGGTTGTTTGGCAAGCACAAGATGGCTCCGACGATTTCGCCCAAAAAAACATGGGAAGGTTTTATTGGAGGAGTCATTCTGACACTTATTTTCGCGTATTTCATCGAGAAAAATTTTGAGGAACTTCGCGGAAACTGGATGATTGTTGGTTTTTTAGTATCTGTATTTGCACCTCTTGGTGATTTGGTAGAAAGCCAATTAAAGCGAAGTTTCGGCGTCAAGGACAGTGGAAATATTATTCCAGGCCACGGAGGTATTTTAGACCGTTTAGACAGCTTTATTATCTGCGCTCCTGTTGTATATTTGTATTTTATATTAGATAAATTATTGTAATGAAACTACACCGTGAAAGTAAAGGAACGATCATCGTAGCAACGATTGCTATTGCCATCATTAGCTTTTTTGCTGTTTTTTGGATGGGAAATTGGTCGCTTGTTATCATTATCCCTCTATTGGTTGTTTATGGCCTTGTTTTTTGGTTTTTCCGAGTTCCTTATCGCGATATCGAAGATCATAAAGAGAATGTGATTGCCCCGGTAGACGGAAAAGTAGTGATGATAAAAGAAGTGGATGAGACCGAATTTCTTAAAGAAAAAGCCATTCAGGTTTCGATCTTCATGTCGCCGCTAAATGTACATATTTGCCGCTATCCCGTTTCTGGAAAAGTAATTTACAAGAAGTATCATCCAGGAAAGTATCTGGTTGCATGGCACGAAAAATCGTCGACAGATAACGAACGGACTACGGTTGCCGTGGAAAGTTTAACCAATCACAAGGTAGTATTCCGCCAGATTGCAGGTTATGTTGCAAGACGTATTGTTTTCTATTGCAATGTTAATGATGAAGCAAAAGCGGGCCATGAGTTTGGCTTTATTAAATTCGGTTCACGGATGGATGTTTTTCTTCCGCTCGATTCGGAAATCATCTGTAAAATTGGCGATAAAACAAAAGGCGGCATCGATATAATCGCCAAAATGAAAGAATAATCAGTGATAATGAGATAAATGAAGGACTCTAAAAGAGTCCTTTTTTATTTTGTATCCGCTTGAAAATCAAAGTTTCGCATATGAATTAATCCCATTTTATATCAGTCTTGCGTATGTAGAGTAGCATACTTTGCGCAGGTTTTGGAATTTTAAGAAACTACT
>JAYRQH010000348.1:0-3231 GCA_041910715.1 Bergeyella sp. | reverse complement strand
CACACAAACCTTTTGGAAGAATACGCGGAACATTCTCGATAAGTCCGCCCCCTGTAATGTGGGCAATTCCGTGTACGTCCACTTCATTAAGTAGCTTGTGAACAGGCTTATAATAGAGTCTTGTTGGAACTAAAAGTGTTTCGTATAATGGTTTTCCCTCGAATTCTTCTTCGAAATTTAGAAAAACTTTTCGCACTAATGAAAATCCGTTGGAGTGAAATCCAGAACTTGGAATTGCTAAAATAGTATCGCCTGTTTTAATTTTTGAACCATCAATAATTGCGTCTTTTTCAACGATGCCGACACAGAACCCTGCTACATCGTAATCTCCAGGCTGATACATGCCCGGCATTTCGGCAGTTTCACCACCGATTAAGGCACATTCGTTATCTTTACACGCTTTTACCATACCCAAAACGATCTCGGCAGCCACGTTAGAATCTAGCTTTCCGCAAGCTAAATAATCGAGGAAAAACAACGGTTTTGCACCGTGACACAGGATGTCATTGGCACACATCGCAAAGCAATCTACCCCAATAGAGTCGTATTGTTTTGTGTCTAAAGCAATTTTCAGTTTGGTTCCTACCCCATCGGTACCGCTTACCAATACGGGATTGTTGTATTTTCCTATTTCGTAAAATGCACCAAAGCTTCCCAAATTGTTCAACACATTTTTATTGTAGGTTTCAGCAACTGCAGTTTTTATTTTATCAACTGTTTTGTAGCCTTCTTCTTTGTCTACACCTGCAGATTTGTACGTATTACTCATTGTTTTCTTTGTTTTGGATTTTTTTCTTGGAACAGTAAAGACGCAAACCTTTTCTATCTACGTCTTTATGTCCAATTGAAATTTCGATTTCTCGAAACTTCACTTTCACTTTTCATTTTTGCAAGTTCGCTCTCGAAAAAAGCCTCTTGCTTAGATTTATTTCAAACATAAAGTCTGAAAGAATTATCCCCGAAGAACGAGAATAAAAAAGCCGACAATCTTTCAGATTATCGGCCGTTATATTATTAGACACTTGTAGAGCCTGCTTTTTTTTCCTTGCACTCGAAAGGTGAAAAATTACTCAATATGGTCTTTGTATTCACTGGGTAAATTCTTTGATGCAAAATTAAAAAAATAAAAATAAAAATCCTACTACTATTTCTCCACAAACTTCATTGCTATGTGTCACTGATATCCATCAACATTTTGATTATCAAAGTGTAGTAACAATCCTAATAAGTTTTTACTTTTTTTACATTGTTAATTTAACATCGAGTGATGATGAATTTATTTTGCCAAAATCTCCTCCAGTTTGGTCATTTTCGCTACTTTATCCTGCAGTTCTTTATTTTTTTCTTCATTGGTAATTTTCATCGCATTGGAATCAAACGAGTCGTAAAAAAATGGAAGCGAAAAAGTTTCAACTACATTACCGCCGTGGAATGGAAAACGGTTGGCCGAAGCTTCTAAAACGCCTAAACCGCCACGTCCACCAGGTGAGGTTGACATTAGCAACATCGGAATTTCGCCCCAAACGGTACGGTCTTTAATTCGTGAAACCCAATCGAACACATTTTTAAATGCCGAAGAATAGGTACCGTTATGCTCGCCTAGAGCCACGATAAGCAAATCGGCTGAGTCTATTTTTGCTGCAAAATCTACCGCTTCTTGTGGGATACCTGATTGAAGTTCTCTTTCATGCTTGTAAATCGGCATTTCGAAAGGGTTCATGTCCAGAACTTCCACCTCATCAAATCCTTTGAAGAGACTTGCGGCATAGGTTGCTAATTGTTTGTTGATTGATACATCGGAGTTACTTCCTGATATTGCTACAATTTTCATACTTTATTACTTAAATTCTTTTTAGTTTATTTAAAAGTGCAGAAAGAAATTCTCTGCACTCAATTTTTTATTTTAAATACGATGGTAATTCCATTGGAACTTCCATTAGTAAAACTTCTGCGTCTTCCGTTGCTTCCAGAGGGAATGATTGGGTGTCCCAAATACCTAATCCGTCCCGCGTATCTAGATTATGGTCGCCAATTTTTGCTTTACCTTTAAGAACAAAAACATACACCCCATTGCCTTCTTTATGCAACTGGTATTCTCTTGAAGTGCCTTTATCAAAATTTGCCATGTTAAACCAGGCATCTTGATGGATCCAAACACCTTGATCATCGGAATTTGGTGACAAAATTTGCTGAAATTCATTACGAACGGCATTTTCCTTAATGCTTATTTGATCGTAGCGAGGCTCAACCCCAATTTTCTTAGGAAAAATCCAGATTTGTAAAAACTTTACTTCCTGATCTTTATTTTTATTGTATTCGCTATGCTGAACTCCCGTTCCTGCACTCATCACTTGGATTTCACCATTTCGAATCACAGATGACGTACCCATTGAATCTTTATGTTCCAGGTCGCCTTCTAACGGAATTGAAATAATCTCCATATCGCGATGCGGATGCGTTCCAAAACCCATTGCCTGTGATACCGTGTCGTCATTAAGAACCCGTAGTGTTCCGAAGTTCATTCGTTCCGGATTATGATAATTTGCAAAACTGAATGTATGGTATGAGTTTAGCCAACCATGATCGGCATGTCCTCGTGTATTTGCTGCGTGAAAAACTGTTTTCATAATAGTATCTGATTTGTTATGGTACAAATTTCCGAAAAAATGACGGCTTAATCCATTGATGTAAGATAATAAATCGTACTAAGCAGGAAATCAACTCCTGAAGTTTCAAAAAGCAATAAACTTTAGATTAAAAGATTCAACACGTGAGGAGTGTCGTTTAGATAAGCTTCAAAATAACCTCGATCTTTCATGCGTTGTAGGAGGCCATTGAAGTCCGCAGCGTTTTGCAGCTCAATACCAACTGTTGCCAACGCCGTTTCACGGGAATTTTTCTTGGTATATTCAAAAAATGAAATATCATCTGTTGCGCCCAAAACATGAAGAACAAATTCCTTTAGAGCGCCAGGTCTTTGCGGAAATCGCACCATGAAATAATGTTTTAAGCCCCGATACAACATCGCTCTTTCCTTTATTTCTTCCATTCTGGTGATGTCATTATTGCTGCCACTTACAACACAAACGATGTTTTTTCCAACAATCTCATTGTGATACTGCTCTAATGCACTGATAGACAATGCGCCTGCAGGCTCTAAAACCATGGCATCTTTGTTATAAAGTTCCAAAATCATTTCGCAAACCTTTCCTTCATCCACTGAAAGACAGT
>JAYRQH010000347.1:0-4475 GCA_041910715.1 Bergeyella sp. | reverse complement strand
GTTTTCAAAAAGCGGACTCTCAGGATCGTACGAAAAGTCCAGGTTTTGGATTTCCAATAGCATAAAGCAAAAATAGGGAATTGTTTTCGTAATTTAAATATATTATCTATTTTTGAGAAAATCAATAATTAAAGAAAACCCTATGAAAAGAAAATTTTTATTCCCTATTCTTGCGCTTGGTTTAGGTGCGTTTGCAATGTCTTCTTGTGGTAAAGATAAGCCAATAACTAGCGAAAGCACCGAAGTTACAACAACCAAAGATGGAACGGTATATGTGGTTGATACCGTGAACAGTAAAGTTGAATGGAAAGGTTTTAAAGTCTTTAAAACAGAACATACCAATCATTTTGGAACTATTGCATTTGCCAATGGCGAACTTACAGCGAAAGACGGGGTATTAGAGAGTGGAAAATTTACAGTGAATATGAATTCACTTAAAAATGTTGATGTGGCAGACCCGGTTGGTAAAACGAAATTAGAAAATCATTTGAAATCAGCTGATTTTTTCGAAACAGTGAGTTTCCCTGAGGCTAGCTACGAAATTACCAAAGTAACGCCAAGTACGGCAGGTGATTTTAATACGGTTCTCGATGGTAATTTAACAATTAAAGGAGTTACCAAACCTTTGCAACTAAAAGCTAACACGGCAGTTACCAATAACCAAGTTACAATAGCTACCGAACCAAAAGAAATCAATAGAGAAGAATTCGGTGTCAAGTTTCAGTCACCAGCTGAAAATGGTGTGATTAAAAATGAAGTTGAACTTCAGATCTTGATCAAAGCCAACGCAAAATAAATAACCATTACGTATCCAATAACAATCTGCATTTGTAAGTAAATGCAGATTTTTTTATGGTTTTTGGGACGATTAAATGCCTAAAAATTACTATTTTTGTGCGCTCTAGATTGATTGTGATGATAGAAAAAATAGACCACTATTTACAGGAAGTTCAAGGCTTCCAAACAACTGATAAAACAGAAATAGAATCGTTCAGAATTCGTTTTAATGGAAAAAAAGGGATTCTCACGGATTTGTTTGCCCAGTTTAAAGATGTTCCTAACGATCAGAAAAAAGAGTTTGGCCAAAAAATAAATACCCTAAAACAAGCCGTTGCTGAGAAATTAGAGTCGTTACAAGATTCTACTCAAACAAATTTGATTCTTGAGCGGGAAGATCTTACGAGACCTGGTTTTCCTTTGGAATTGGGTTCAAGACATCCGATTAATTTGGTTAAAAATAAAATTATTGACATTTTTAAATCCATAGGCTTTGCGGTGTCAGATGGCCCTGAGATAGAAGATGATTGGCATAACTTTACTGCACTCAACTTGCCAGAATATCATCCTGCACGAGATATGCAGGACACATTTTTCATAAATCGTGATCCAGACACCTTGCTAAGAACGCACACGTCATCGGTGCAAATTCGTTATGCGGAAACACATGAACCTCCTTTTCGGATTTTGTCGCCAGGACGCGTTTTCAGAAATGAAGCAATTTCTTCGAGATCTCACTGCATCTTTCATCAAATTGAAGGCCTATATATCGATGAAAACGTAAGTTTTGCCGATTTGAAACAAACCATTCAATTTTTTACTACGGAATTATTTGGTAAGTCAAAAATTAGAATGCGTCCCTCCTATTTCCCATTTACCGAGCCAAGTGCGGAAGTGGATGTCTATTGGGGCTTAAATTCCGAGACTGATTATCGAATTACGAAAGGAACGGGATGGTTAGAAATTATGGGATGTGGAATGGTAGATCCGGCTGTTCTTAAAAATATGAATGTCGATCCTGATCAATTCAGCGGATATGCCTTTGGTATGGGGATCGAGCGAATTGTAATGCTGTTGTATCAAATGTCCGATATCCGAATGTTTTTTGAAAATGATATCCGTATGTTGGAACAGTTTAAATCACTTTAAAAAATAATATTCACATAAAAGAAAATCCTGGCTTTGTCAGGATTTTTTTTATTGAAATTCAATTTGTTACGTTCTTAACTTACATCAATGTTTTGTGAAATCAACTTCTTTATTTTTGTACTATAAATTTTAAATAAAGATAAAATGAACGTAGTAGATACCAAGCTAAAGTCAATCGAATTGGTTGTAGCGCCAAAAACACCGCACTTTGTAGGTGACGGATTTAGAGTTCATAATTTTATTCCAAGTGCGTATCATTTGGATATGAAGCGGATGGATCCTTTCTTAGTGTTGGATTATAATTCAAAATATCATTTTCCTCCAGCGTCTCAGGCTCGCGGAGTCGGAGTTCATCCTCATCGCGGTTTCGAGACGGTAACAATCGCGTATCAAGGTAAAATTGAGCATCACGACTCATCTGGTGGTGGTGGAATTATTGCAGAAGGTGATGTCCAGTGGATGACAGCGGCATCGGGAGTTCTGCATAAAGAATTTCACGAAACGGAATGGGCGAAAACCGGCGGAATTTTCCAAATGGTGCAGCTATGGGTCAATTTGCCTGCAAAAGATAAAATGTCTGAGCCAAAATACCAGTCCATCTCCCATGATAAAATGACCCGTGTTGATTTGGGCAAAAATGGAGTTGTAGAAGTTATAGCGGGAAATTATAATGAAGTTAAAGGGCCTGCAAGTACGTTTTCACCAGTAAACATGATGAATGCAAAACTAAAAAACGGTGGAGTTGCCAATTTCAGTTTTCCTGAAGGACAGACAACTTTCTTGCTCGTAATCGAAGGAAGCATTGTGGTAAACGAAAAAGATGCTGTTGCTGCGGATCATCTCGTACTTTTTGAAAGGGATGGTACTGAGTTTCAGATTCAGGCTAGTGAAGAGGCCGTAGTTTTGATAATTAGTGGAGAGCCGCTTAATGAACCTATAGTTCCTCATGGGCCGTTTGTAATGAATACGCAGGAGGAGATTGTGCGCGCTTTTGAAGATTATAACCAGGGGAAATTTGGTTATTTGGAATAAGCGATAAAAAGTAAAATTATGATAGGGTACAGCCAAATCGTATGATGATGGCTGTATTTTTTTTCTGTATTTTTAAAAACAAAATTGAGTTTATGAATTCATTAGATTTTACAAATATTCCACTGATAAAAAATGAAGATGATCATCGTTTTGAAATCTTTGTTGATCAGTATAAAGCATTTATTGATTATAAAGAAACCAGCAGTCAAATCTGGCTAATTCATACCGAGGCCGATCCTGCACTGTCTGGAAAAGGCGCTGCTAAAGCAGTTGTAGAAAAAACATTGGAATATATCAAAGACAGTGGCAAAAAACTTTTGCCCTTCTGTCCATACGTTTTTGCCTACATCAAGAAACATCCAGAATGGAAGATAATTTTAGACGAAAAGTTTAAAGGATATAATGAGTTGTAATATAGTTGTAGTATAAAAATTGATTATATGATGTCAAATATTGGATTAATTCTTGAGGAGAAAGCAGCAGACATTGGCAACTTTCTGGTTGGCCGATTACTACCATTTAGAGAAAAAAGAGCCGTTGGGCCATTTGTATTTATCGACCACATGGGCCCCACTCATTTGAAAGATTATCAGAATTTTGATGTTCCTCCGCATCCCCACATTGGTCTTTCTACACTTACATACCTGTTCGAAGGTTCGATTTTTCATCGCGATAGCCTTGGGAATGCCATCGAAATAAAACCCGGTGCCGTAAACTGGATGACAGCTGGAAAAGGCGTAGTACACTCGGAGCGAACTCCTGATTACTTAAGAGAATCAGATTACAGTTTACACGGTTTTCAAATTTGGGTCGGTTTACCTAAAGAATTAGAGCAGTCGGAACCGAGCTTTTTTCATATCGAAGCAAGCGAAATTCCTACATGGTCGGAAGGCGATGTACACTACAAACTCATAGCTGGCGAAGCTTTTGGTAAAAAGTCGGGTGTTCCGGTTCATAGTCCACTGTATTTTCTGGAAATAAAATCCAAAAGCAAGCAAAAACTAAATATTGGTCATGAGCTATTTGGTGAAGTGGGTATGTATGTTTTAGAGGGTACGGTGAATATCGAAGGGAGCGAGTATGGTAGCAAGCAGTTGCTTATAGCAAAGAATGCAAAGCTTTGTGAGTTTGAGATTAATGAAAATGCGACAGTTTACCTTTTCGGTGGTGAACCATTTCCAGAAGAGCGTTATATTTTCTGGAATTTTGTGAATTCGGAAAAGGAAGTGATTGATGAGGCTAAAGTGAACTGGCACGATCAAAATCACGAAGCGTTCCCGCTTATTCCGGGTGATTCAGATGAATATGTTCCGCTACCAAAAGCGGTATTAAATCGTAAATAAAAGTCATATGGAAAAACATGAATATCAACATCCCGATTTAGTTGTTATATGGCAACCTAAGCTATGTCAACATGCAGGCATTTGCGTCAAAATGCTTCCGCAAGTGTATAATCCAAAAGAACGTCCGTGGATAAAGCCAGAATCCGCAACTAAAGATGAATTGATAAAACAAAT
>JAYRQH010000346.1:0-8547 GCA_041910715.1 Bergeyella sp. | reverse complement strand
TTTGTTTTAGATGCTAAATTAATTCAAAAAAAATACGTTTTCGTTTTCAGAAACCTTCAAAAATTCAGAACTTTGTAAAGAACGTATGGTAAAATTGCTTTTCTGGCAAACTACATCCGCCAAAATACAGTTTTTTAAATAGTTACGAAGAGGTTTTTATGGAATTATATTATTCATTTTCAGTTCTTATTGTTTTAGCCACCATTTTTGAGTACATCAATCATCGTTTGCTTAAACTTCCGAGTACCATAGGCATTATGATTATTGCCATCTTCGTTTCTCTGGTTCTGATTTTTTTTGGAGAGACCTTGCTTCCAAAAACCACTGAACATGTACACGAGCTACTCGGGAGCTTCAATTTTACGGAGGTTCTTATGGGTGCGATGCTTAATTTCCTGTTATTCGCTGGAGCCATACGCGTTAACATCCGAGATCTAAAAGAACAAATGGGGCCTGTGATGCTTTTTGCAACCATCGGCGTTATCATTTCAGCTTTTGTCGTGGGTATTGCGGCATTTTATATATTACCACTTTTCGGACTTAAAATTCCTTTTATTTGGTGCTTGGTGTTTGGCGCGCTTATCTCGCCTACAGATCCCGTAGCTGTTTTAAGTGTTCTCAAGAAAGCGAATGTTTCAAAAGAATTAGAAACAAAGGTTGCTGGCGAATCGTTGTTTAACGATGGTATGGCAGTCGTTTTTTTTGCCGTTATTCTTCAATTAGCGACAGGAAAAGAGGTTGATTTAACGGTAGAAAACATTGGAGGTATGCTTTTAAAAGAAGCTGGTGGCGGCATTCTGCTAGGTATTGTTTTAGGTTTTATTGCTTCTCGTGCCATGCGTAATGTAAACGATTATATACTGTCGGTTTTAGTAACCTTGTCTGTGGTGATGGGAGGCTATCTTATTGCCCATTCCATGCACTTGTCAAGTCCATTGACCATGGTGGCTGCCGGTTTGTTTATGGGGAATTTCAATTTGAAGTTTAAAATGAAATCGGAAACGCAGGATTATTTGCTGAAATTTTGGGAATTGATTGATGAAATTATGAATGCTGTTTTATTCCTTTTTATTGGCTTGGAGTTACTTGTGATCAAGCATATGGAGGATTATCTTTTGGGTGGAGTTGTCTGTATTCTTATTGTTCTTGTCGCACGGTGGATTTCCATATTTATTCCTACTAAATTTATGTCGTACAGACATCGATTTGCACCACAAACCATTAAAGTTTTGGTGTGGGGAGGCATTCGAGGCGGCGTTTCCATTGCGCTGGCTTTATCGATTCCTAAAAATGAGTACTCTGATGTGATTATAAGTTTAACGTATTGCGTGGTCGTTTTCTCTATTGTTGTACAAGGACTTACTATTGCGAAAGTCGCCAATCCGAAAAAAATAGTTCAACAAGAAGATCAACTCGCTAATAACACCTCCAATGAACGTAGTTGATGAGATAAAAAATGCGCTCGAAGCTTTAGCATTGCCGGAAAAAAAAGCAATCTATTCCCGTTTTTTTAAAACAGGGAAAGGTGAATATGGCGAAGGTGATGTCTTTTTGGGTGTCACGGTACCGGATCAAAGAGCTGTTGCAAAAGAATTCTGGAGCAAAATTCAACTGGATGATTTATCAGAACTTTTGACGTCACCAATCCATGAACATCGGCATCTGGCATTATTAATGCTGGTTTCAAAATACGAAAAGTCAAAAGAGGAGTGTGAAAGAAGCATTTTTGTTACTTTTTATTTAGATCACAAATCCTATGTTAATAATTGGGATTTGGTAGATTCGTCTTGTTATAAAATTTTAGGTCGACACTGTTTTGAAAATCAAGATGCCTCGATATTGTATGCACTTGCCGACGAAGAAAATCTTTGGAGCAAGCGTATAGCCATTGTTGCTACTATGTTCTATATTAAAAAAGGGCAGTACGAGCATACAAAAGAAATTGTTCAAAAAAATCTGCATCATTCTCATGACCTAATGCATAAAGCCAACGGATGGTTGCTGCGTGAAATGGGAAATAAAGACGAACGAGAGCTGATTATTTTTTTGGAAAAATACTATCAAAACATGCCAAGAACGACGCTACGCTATGCTATTGAAAAATTAGATGCGCGCGTACGACAAGATTTTTTAAAGGGTAAAATATAAGAAGAGAAAATAACCATAAAGAAACAAACCCATGAAATTAAAACAAGTACTGCACTGGACCATTCTTATTCCGATACTGTCGGGACTATTTTATTTTTCAGGTTTGATTGATGATAGTGCACTGATGACCAGTATTGGCGCACTTTTGTTAATTGGAAGTGTAATTTCCTCCGTGCATCATGCCGAAGTGGTTGCACATAAAGTAGGGGAACCGTTTGGAACCATCATCTTAGCGATTTGTATTACGATTTTAGAAGTTTCATTAATTGTTTCATTGATGATTGCTGGTGGTGAAAATGCGATGACGTATGCCCGAGACACGGTTTTTGCCGCGATTATGCTTATTTTAAATGGTATTATCGGGATCTGTATACTTATTGGTGGCGTAAAATATTACGAACAAATTTTTGCACGAAGCTCAGCAACAACTTCGCTAATCTGTTTGGTAGCAATTTTAATTATGACATTAATTCTACCTAACTACACCACAAGTGAGGCAGGGCCATTTTACACCAACACCCAATTGATATTCGTGTCGTTGGCATGCTTAATTATTTATTCTTCGTTCCTAATGGTACAAACGGTTAGGCATCGTAACTATTTTATTGTAAAAGGTGAAGAAGATCCCGATCATGAAGCTGATCCGCCATCTAATTGGGAAACGGGTGTTAGCTTGTTATTTCTTGTGATTTGTCTCGGTATTGTGGTTTTCATGGCAAAATCGCTATCGCCAACAATCGAGTCAATTGTTCAGGAACTCGGTGCACCACAAAGTCTTGTAGGAGTTATTATTGCAGCAGTGGTTCTCTTACCTGAAGGTTTGGCGGCAATACGAGCAGCAAAAAATGATCGCATTCAATCCTCGTTGAATTTGGCTTTAGGTTCAGCGTTAGCCAGTATAGGATTGACGATTCCGGTTGTGTCGGTAGTTTGTATTCTATTTGATATTCCTCTTGTGTTAGGTCTGGATCGGAAGTCCATTATTTTATTATCACTCTCCATTTTCACCGTGATGCTTTCTTTAAGCCGAGGAAAGACCAATGTCTTGTATGGCGTTGTTTTATTGGTAAACCTTGCAGCTTATATTTTTTATGTGATTTTTCCATAATTAGGAGATAAATAGTAGAAGAGAGACAAAACTTAATTTCCTTCGTTCAGTCGTGTTGCTGTTTCCATTTTAAAAGCCATTAAATTCGCAATATTTTTGGCTTTGTAAATGGCCAATTCAGCAGTTTCGCCTTCGAAATTTTCATGAACAGTTTGCGTCCAAAGAGCGATCCAGTGTTCAAAATGTCTTTTTTCGATCGCTTCTATGTCGTTAATGGGAAAATGAACCGCCATAGGATTTCCTTTGTAGGAAACGGAACCAAATAATAACGTTTCCCAAAATTGATACATCTTTGGTAAATGCAGACTCCAATCGACATTTGCAATGGAGGTGAAGTAATGACCAATGATCTCGTCTTTTTGTACTTTGATATAAAAAGAGTCGACTAATTTCTGAACATCTTCTTTGGTTTGAATATCTTTCATACTTCGAAATTAGAAATTATACAACTGATTATCAAATTATTTTAAATGATTGATTCCCATAAATGCATCCGTGGAAAAAGTTTATTTTTGCCAAATGAATTTGGAATGGTATCAGGACCAAGCAAAGCAGAAGAGTAAAGACCACAAGAAATTTTTGGATGGACTGAAGAAAAAACCGCCTAAAAATTTAGATTATGTAGTTCAGGAAACGCATGATGAGGTTTTCGAAAAGATTGACTGTCTCCAATGCGCACGATGTTGCAAAACCACCGGTCCGCTCTATACCGAAAAAGATATCGAACGTATTTCTAAGCATCTTCGTCTGAAAGCAGCAGATTTTGAGACGAAGTTTTTGAAAACAGATGAAGATGGTGATAAGGTTTTGCAGGATTTACCTTGCTTTTTCTTGAATGAAGATAATACGTGTTCAATTTATGAAGTTCGCCCGAAAGCATGCCGAGAATATCCGCATACCGATCGAAAGAAGATTTATCAAATCAATCATTTAACGATTAAAAATGTCGCTATTTGTCCCGCGACATTTGAGTTTTTAGAAGGATTAAAAAAGAAAATTCAATAAAAAAAGCATCGATAATTCGATGCTTTTCTATTTTTCTTATTTTGGTTTATACCACGCCTTGTGCAAGCATTGCTTCTGCAACTTTCACAAAACCAGCGATATTAGCTCCTTTTACATAGTTTACGTATCCGTCTTCTTCCTTGCCGTATTGTTTACATGCTTTATGAATCCCGATCATAATTTCTTTAAGACGAGCGTCCACTTCCTCTGAAGTCCAGTTCAAACGAATGGAGTTTTGTGTCATCTCAAGCCCCGACGTAGCCACACCACCAGCGTTAGATGCTTTTCCAGGAGAAAATAAAACTTTGCTGTCTAAGAAATAGTTGATGGCATCCAGTGTCGAAGGCATATTAGCAGCTTCAGTAACGCAAATGGTACCGTTAGCTACCAATTTTTTAGCATCTTCTAAATCTAATTCGTTTTGGGTGGCACAAGGGAATGCGATGTCGCATTTTACTTCCCAAGGTCTCTTGCCCGCATGGAATTCTGCAGAAGGGAACTTTTTTGCGTAATCTTCGGCTCTGTTATTGCCCGAAGAACGAAGCTCAAGCATATACTCAATTTTTTCACCTGTGATTCCATCTTTATCATAGATGTAACCATCAGGACCTGAAATAGTAACTACCTTAGCTCCCAATTCGTCCAATTTCTTCACAACACCCCAGGCAACGTTTCCAAAGCCTGAAACTGTGGCCACTTTTCCTTCTAATGTTTCGTTGATGGTCTTTAACATTTGTTCAGCAAAATAAACCACGCCATAACCAGTTGCTTCAGGACGAATTAATGAACCTCCATAGGCTAATCCCTTACCTGTTAAAACTCCTGTAAACTCATTACGGATTCTTTTATATTGACCAAAAAGGTATCCAATTTCTTTAGCTCCAACACCAATATCACCAGCAGGAACGTCAGTCTCAGGCCCAATATGCTTGCATAATTCAGTCATGAATGCTTGGCAGAATCTCATGATTTCCATGTCAGATTTTCCACTTGGATCAAAATCAGCTCCACCTTTTCCACCACCCATTGGGAGTGTCGTCAATGAATTTTTGAAAACTTGTTCAAAAGCTAAGAATTTTAAAACTGAAAGGTTTACCGTTGGATGAAAACGGATCCCTCCTTTGTAAGGACCAATTGCTGAATTCATCTGGATTCGGAAGCCTCGGTTTACCTGGATTTCCCCTTTGTCATTCACCCACGCTACGCGAAAGATAATTACGCGTTCTGGCTCTGCCATTCGCTCTAGCAGTTTCATTCCGCTGTATTCTTTTTTGGATGCAATAAAAGGAATTACGGTTGCCGCAACCTCTTTTACAGCTTGTAAGAACTCGGGCTCATTAGGATTTTTTGCTTCTATTCTAGCAATAAAGTCTTGAATTTTTTGGTCGATATTATGTTGTTCCATACGTTATTGATGAGTGCATTTTGTGCAATCAAATTTAATTTTTTTTTTAAACGGCACAACACTTATTTTTATAATTAGATAAATACAAATTAATTAATGATTTAATAATATATAGTTTATTAAAAAGCTATATTATTTACTTAATAAATTAGTTTTTAACAAAAAAAATAGATATTTAATTATATATTTTATTTTAAATCGTGGTAAATTGTCTACCGGAATGTGTTTTAATGTGGTTTTTGATTTCCAATTCCAATAAGAGCGGCAGAATTTCAAATACGGGCTTTCTCACTTCTAACGCGAGTTCATCTAGAGAAATTAACGGTGTGTTACGTATGGTGTTGTAAAGTTCAGTTTCAGCAGGAGAAAGTGCTAGTATTACAGGTTCTTCAGGAAATAATTCAAGTGTTTTTTTTGTAGAAGACAACTCTAAACTTTCGAACAAATCGTTAAGATTACTTATGGTTGCTGCTTTGTTTTGTGCAATCAGGTGATTGCATCCTTGGCTATACTTATCCGTTATTTTCCCGGGAAGCGCATACACATCGCGATTGTATCCATTGGCGAAAGTAGCCGTACTTATCGATCCGCCGCCAAAAGCGGTTTCTACAACAATCAGGTGTCTCGAAAGACCGGTTATAATTCGGTTTCTTTGGAGAAAATTTTCACGATCGGGTTTTTGTGAAGAATTAAACTCGGTAAGTAAAGCGCCGCCATTGTTTAAAATATCCTGGGCTAATTTTCGGTTGGCCGCTGGATACAAAGTTTGAAATCCATGGGCTAAAACAGCGATTGTTGGCAAGCCATTATTCAACGATGAGAGATGTACTTGGGTATCGACACCATGCGCCAATCCACTTACCGTGACAATGTCCTTTTTCTGAGCCTTTTTATGAAAATCTTCTAAAAACGTCTTGCCATAGGCCGTCATGTTGCGTGTTCCTACAATGCTGATAGGCTTACGAGTGGGTTGCAAATTCCCTTTTTGATACAATATGGCTGGAGCGTCCGAGCATTCATCAAGAAAATAGGGTAGTTCATTTTGATGCCTTAGCAGAATTTTGATGTTGTTCTGCATGCAAAACTTAAGTTCGTTTTCGGCGAAGTCAAGATGCACTTTTTTGCCAATTTCTGAAAGGCGATTCTGTTTTAAACCTTCGATTTTCGCTAAAATTGATTTACTTTCTTTCCAAATAGTTTCTGCGGAGCCAAAAGCACGCGTGAGTTTTCGGAAGTGAATATCACCAATATGACTGCACCGCCGAAGAGCAATTGCGTACAAATGTTCTTCCGAAAACATGTTTTTGTGTTTTAACCAAATGTAGCAATTTTTTTAACTTCTTTTTCGAATTTCTTCAAGATAATCCCAAACATTATCCTGTTTTTTTTGTGGCAGTTCCTCAAAATCTTGTGGATTTTTCTGGATGTACTCTTGCCATATAACATCGTCTTTTTCGCTATAATAATTGGGGAATTCCCAAATAAATTTTTTCTTCTTCTCACCTTCCTTCTTGTATACAAACGCCATTACGGTACCAACAACGGCTCCGCCTAGGTGAGCTTGCCAAGAAATAGTGCTTGGCTTTTGCAGCTGCGAAAAAAACTCTTCGGGTAGCATGCCCCAAATTAAACTTCCGTAGTACAAAACGACCAATAACGATATGGTTAACAACTTCATATTCCAACGAAAAACACCGCTAAAAAAAAGAAAAAAGGCGAGCATGTAAACGATACCACTGGCTCCAATAATACAGGTTAATCTGCCTTCAAAAAAGACACTCGGTGGCATGAGCCATACCAGCGCTCCTGTAAAAATCCACCCTCTGAAAAGTACCTTGGATGCGATCTGCGGATAAAACTCGAATAGTAAGAAAATAAGTACGCCAATCGGTACCGAATTGCTTAGTAAATGCTCCCAACTTCCATGCAGTAAAGGACTAAAAAAAATGCCATCCAATCCTTCTGGGGTGAAGGGAATTAATGCGCCATCACAAGATGTAATAATCCCAGACAACTGCAAAGCAAAACCCAGCCACATCAAGGTAAGCATACATATAGGATAGAAAACCGATTTTCTGGCGAGGTACTTTTTTATCATGTACTTTTTTTTACAAAAGCATTGCCAAGGCTCAGAAAAGGAAAATATGGCGTATTACTTTTGTTTTTTCGATGCAACAATGTACGTATTTGTCCGAAATGTTGATTACGAACAAATTATTAATTTTGTTATTTGTAATTTTGAAAAGTTAATCACAATTATGAGGTATAAAGCTATTGCTATCATTTTGCTAGGAACGTCACAACTTGTCTTCGCTCAGAAAAAAAAAGAAATTTTAAAACAAATCGACTCCATATCTCAGAAAAAATGGGATAATGTTGCGGTAGATTTGGATAGTTTAGACAATCCTGTCTTTGAAAAGATTGAGAAAAAACTTAACGATACGGTTTATATCAAAGAAAAGGTAGTTGAAGTGCACCTTCCTGATGATCAAGTTCCGCTAACACCTTATAATTTTTTACAAGATAAAGAAAGCTTACGACGTTGGTTTTTCTTTGGACAAAACTCATTGGTTTTTAATCAAGCATCATTTAGCAATTGGAATGCTGGAGGAAATAATAATATTGGTGTTTTAGGAAAGGTGAACTATAACCTCACGTACAAAAATAACAAGCATTATTTCGAAAATATTGTGCAGTTAGGCTTCGGTTTTGTTGCGCAAGAAGGCCAAAGTACGCGAAAGACCGAAGATGTGATTAATCTAAGTATGAACTATGGATATGAGCTAGATCGCAACTTGTATTTGTCTACAGGTATTCAGTTTATATCGCAGTTTACACTAGGATACAATTATTCGGCAACCCCCGATCCTACACCGATCGA
>JAYRQH010000345.1:0-1553 GCA_041910715.1 Bergeyella sp. | reverse complement strand
GGATATGGTTGGCGAAGGTTTTCTTAAAACCTTGAAAAAATCTGTATCGGAAGGAAAAGTTTCTGAAAAAACAATTACAGAAGCAACAAGAAGAATCTTGGAAGCAAAATATGACCTTGGTCTTTTTGATGATCCTTATAAATATACAGATTCCAGGAGAGCTCAGAAAGAAGTATTCAGTCCAAAACATTTGGAAGCAGCAAGAACTATTTCTGCAAACTCTATGGTTCTGATGAAAAACGATAAGCAAGTTCTTCCTCTTAAAAAATCTGGAACGGTTGCTGTGATTGGTCCGTTGGCAGACAATGCGATGAATATGCCCGGAACCTGGAGCGTTGCAGCAAAACACGCAAATTCTATCTCATTGTTGAGAGGTCTTAAAGAAACTGTTGGTAAAGATGTAAATTTTGTTTACGCCAAAGGTAGTAACGTTTACGAATCTGAAGCAATGGAACAAAAAGCGGCTATGTTCGGGAAAACAACGGGTAGAGATAGCCGTCCCGCAGATCAAATCAGAAAAGAAGCTGTAGAAGTTGCAAGCAAAGCGGATGTAATCGTTTTAGCTATTGGAGAAAGTGCGGAAATGAGCGGAGAATCTAGCTCCAGAACAGATATCGGAATTCCGGAAACTCAAAAAGAATTGTTGAGAGAACTTAAAAAAACCGGAAAACCAATTGTTTTAGTTCTTTTCGCTGGTCGTCCTTTAGTTTTAAAGGAAGAATCTGAATTAGCAGACGGAATCCTGAATGTTTGGTTTCCAGGAAGTATGGCAGGATATGCTATTTCCGACGTTCTGTACGGAAAAGTAAATCCTTCTGCAAAATTACCAATGACTTTCCCAAGAAGCGTAGGTCAAGTTCCAATCTATTATAATGCTAAAAATACTGGTCGTCCATTGAGTGCAGATCATACAGAGAAATGTACGTTTGATAAATTCCGTTCCAATTATCTGGATGAGTGTAACACGCCGCTTTATCCTTTCGGATATGGTTTGAGTTATACTAATTTTGGCTACTCAGAAATCTCCGTTAGCAATGCAAAACCCTCCGGAAATACTTCAATAGAAGCGTCCGTAACTTTGACTAATAATGGAAAATATGACGGAGCGGAAGTCGTTCAGCTTTATATCAGAGATTTAGTTGGAAGCATTACAAGACCAGTTAAAGAACTGAAAGGTTTCCAAAAAGTATATTTGAAGGCTGGGGAAAGTAAAAAAGTAACTTTCAAAATTTCTCCGGAAGATTTGAAGTTCTATAACAGTCAGTTGAAATTCGATTGGGAAGCAGGAGATTTTGATGTGATGATCGGAACCAATTCTCACGATGTGAAAACGACAAGAATCACTTGGACAAAATAAAATTTAATTCAAATTAATATTACAAAAGCCTTTCAGATACAAGTTCTGGAAGGCTTTTTTATGAAAATGTATGTAACTAGTCTCTCCTTAAACCACCTATAATTTACTGATTATTAGTATTTTAGGTTTAAAATAGCTTGTTTTTTATTGCAAGAATTTGTATCTTAGAGCTTTAAAACCTTGCAAATATGTTGGG
>JAYRQH010000344.1:0-2698 GCA_041910715.1 Bergeyella sp. | reverse complement strand
CGATCACCACTTGCCAGGAGACGAAATCCCAAATGCCTACGCCGTTCTTGACCCTAAAAGAAAAGATTGCCGGTATCCTTACAAGGAATTATCCGGATGCGGAGTTGGATTCAAACTTTGTCAAGGTATAAATACCATTTACAAAATTCCTGAAACTGAACTTTTTGAACTCACCGACCTTTTAGCAATCTCAATCGCTGCTGACATCGTCGCGATGACGGGTGAAAATCGCGTATTAGCAAAAATGGGGCTCAAAATACTTCGTAAAACTAGAAAGTTAGGTTTACGCTTGCTTATTCCAGACGACAAACTGTCCACATTTGAAATTTCAAATATTGTGTTTGAAATTGCGCCAAAAATCAATGCTGCAGGGAGAATATCGCATGGAAAAGCAGCAGTAGAGTTGATGGTTTCCGATAACTTGAAACAAGCCGAACAGATTGTTGGCGATATTATGGGGCTCAACGATGAACGGCGCGAACTTGATATGAATTCCACACACGATGCTCTGGAACAAATAAAAACTTCAAGACAAGAAAGTAATTTCACCACCATCGTGTACAGTCCCGAATGGAATAAAGGTGTGATAGGGATTGTCGCATCACGTTTAACCGAGACGTACTATAAGCCAACGCTTGTATTTACTGAAGGGAATAATGGCGAAATGGTGGCTTCTGCCCGCTCAGTTTCCGATTTTGATGTGCATGAAGCCTTGGACATTTGTTCCGATTATTTTTTAAAATTTGGTGGTCACCAAGCCGCTGCTGGACTTTCCATGGAGAAAGATCGTTTTGAGGAATTCAAAAAGAAATTTGAAGAAGTGGTTGCTTCCAAAATTAAAGAATATCAAAAAGTTCCTAGTGTACAAATTGATACCGTAATTGATATTGATTATCTGAATAGAGAGTTTTATAACTTCCATAGAAAATTGGCGCCTTTTGGTCCACACAATATGAAACCAGTTTTGGTTTTGAAAAATCAAAAAATATCGGGGGTTTTGAAAACTATGGGCAAAGAAAACAATCACGTCAAATTCTATATCAAACAAGAGTCCAGCGGCCGAAATATTGAATGTGTAGGTTTCAAACTGGGGCAACATGCCGATAATTTTAGAGAAAAGGCTTTTGATATTGCATTTACCATTGAAGAAAACCACTGGAAAGGCAATGTAACGCATTATTTAAATCTAAAAGACGTAAAATTTCACTCATAAAAATATGAAGATTGGTTTGTTTTTCGGCTCGTTCAATCCCATTCATATTGGGCATTTAATATTAGCCAACTACATTTTAGAAAATTCGGATATGGATCAGTTGTGGTTTGTTGTGAGTCCACAAAATCCCTTTAAGGAAAAGAAAACGCTACTGAATGACCACAACCGTTTGGATATGGTACAGTTAGCCGTAAAAAACTATCCAAATATGCGAGCTTCAAATGTGGAGTTTTCGCTCCCGAAACCGAGCTATACTGTAGACACGTTGGCCTATTTAAATGAAAAACATCCCGAGCATTCTTTCGCCTTAATTATGGGTGAGGATAATTTGGCTAGTTTACGCAAATGGAAAAATGCGGAGTTTTTAATGGATCATTATCAAATTATTGTGTATCCTCGCATTTACGATAAGGAAAAGTCCACAAGCGATTATCCCGAACATCCCAACATCAAATTGGTGCATGCGCCAATTATTGAACTTTCTGCAACGGAAATACGCACCATGATTAAGGCTAATAAAAATGTACGACCAATGTTGCCGCCGGAAGTATTTGAGTATTTGGACGGATCTTCGTTTTATAAAGAAACAACACAAAATTGAAACTAAATGGAAATTAAATTCGTTGATCGTTTTTTTGCAAAATATCCTGAAGAAAAAATCATCAAATGGTTTAAACAGGTATGTATTGCCGAAGCGGTATCGTGTTTTTTATTGTATTTAATTGCCATGGTCTGGCGCCGTTATGATCCCGATGGTCTCGCATCTACCATTTTCATCATCATCGTAGGAAACATTCACGGTTTATTTTTCACTTTGTACTTACTTTTGTGCCTGCCTGCAAAAAAAATCTACAACTGGGATGATGAAGATTTTGTTTTGGCTCTGCTCGCCGCATTTTTTCCATTTGCCACCATTTGGGTTGAAAAAAAATTAGCGAAAAAAGATCGCGAAATTGAATAACATCCTAAACTCAATAGTATGAAACTCGAAGTTTTTTCGAGTTTTTTTGTACTTCCATGTAACAGATAGTGATTTAAAATTGTCTTTAATTCAGAAATACAAAGTAATTTAAATTTTTTGTGCTGATTTTCAGTCAATTAAAAATAAAAGATAAATTTTTTGTAACTACTTTGCAATACCGACTACCTATTAATAAAAACAACCTTGTACCATCTTGTACATCGATACCAAGATAAATACGAACATCATGAAAAAGACCTTATTCACAGTAGCACTGCTAACTTCGTTTTTAAGTTATGCTCAAGAGAAAACAAAAACCGATACAACTAAGGTAGAAAGTATCCAAGAAGTCATGTTAACCAAGAAAGTATTCAAAAAGGAAAGTGACCGCTTTGTTTATGATATTTCCGCATCACCAATCGTAAAAGGTAGTACGTCTTTTGACGTTCTGAAACAAACACCACTCCTGTCCTCTACCGATGATAAAACCTTTCGTATCGTTGGGAAAAACAACGCGCTTATCT
>JAYRQH010000343.1:0-3359 GCA_041910715.1 Bergeyella sp. | reverse complement strand
TTTCCTCGGCGTCTTGCCATTGCAACCAATCTTCTGGAATCAGATTAACAATCGACCTGAAAATCTCATCATTCAACATCTCATGACCCCAGCAATCTGCTTCGTCGAGCATGGTGGCTTGGGGAAGCAATACGTGATCTTTAACATATTTGAAAGGCGTTTTTGCTGCTTGATCAAAATTTTGCCACGAGTGATGAAAATAGAATGAAGCTCCGTTATCAATAATCCACAATTCCTTATGCCACCAAAGGAGATTGGTGTTTTTAAACGTGCGATCGATATTTGTGATGAAGGCATCCAGCCAAACGATTTTTGAAGCTAAAAGCGGATCAATTTTGATGCTTGGTTCGTAGGCAATGGCGCCCGAAAGATAATGAAGTCCGAGATTCAGCCCTTCAGAGAACTTCAGTAAATCCTGAATTTCTTCGTCAGCTTCGGTTCTTCCGAAGTCAACATCCAAATTGGCTAACACCATTTCCGGAATTTGCAGGCCCAGCGCTTGTGTGATTTTACCACCTAAAAGTTCCGAAATCAACATTTTGACACCATGACCCGCACCGCGAAATTTGAGCACGTATTTAAAATCATCATCAGCTTCTGCTAAAGCAGGCAAAGATCCTCCTTCTCGTAATGGGAGGATGTAGCGCATGACGGTAACGGTTCGTAAAGAAAATAGATTTTGCATTGCACCAAAAATACGATTTGTTTCATTGGTTTTCTCGCATCATTTTAAATTTTATTTTTTCAAGTATTGTGCTGATGGCTAGTTGGGTAGTGATCGATCATGGTGATTTTATTTATGGGAATACGAAATTTTAGCATTTTTTAATAATTCAGTACAGTTTTTATTTACTAAATTTGGTTGAAATACAAGTCAAACTTTAATTTAAAAATTCAACTATGAAAAAAACAATTGCAATGGCAGCTATGGCTCTTATGGTGTCTTTCACTGCTATTTCTTGTAAAAAGAAAGTTTCTGATGCAGAACTTCAAACTTCGGCTACAACAGCGGTAACGTCTTATCCAACAGCTTCTGTAGAAGTTAAAGATGGAGTTGCTCACCTTAGCGGAACGTTTGCTACACCAGCAGAAAAGGATGCAGCAATTGCTTCTTTAAAAGCGATTCAGGGCGTAAAAGATGTACATGATATGGCGACAGTAGCACCGCCACCAGCACCAATTGATACTGTTGCAGCAGTAGATCCAGCAGTTCAGCAAAAAGTAGCTGATGCGGTGAAGGATTTTCCATCGGTAAAAGTGGAGGTTATTAATGGTGAACTTACCTTAACAGGAAGCGTATCTTCTACACAGGCAAGAAAAATCAAAGAATCGGTTGATGCTTTGAAGGTTGGAAAAGTAAATTATAACTACACAGTAAAAAACTAAAAAATGAGCGTACTACAAGATAAATATGCAAGCGTAATTTCGGCTGCACAAAATGCGGGAGTTAATAATTTAACTGTTCAAGAACAAGATGGTATTCTTTATGTTTCTGGAGATGCTGCAAATTCGTCGGCGAAAGACGCAGTTTGGGATGCACTAGGAGCTATCGATGCTTCGTATTCAGCATCGGATATTAATATTGATGTAAAAGTATCTGGCCTTGCTGCAGGTGCAAATCTTACTGTTGCTACAGAATCCTCTAACCTAAACATTAGACAAGAGCCTTCTACAGAAGCTGCTGTTGTTGGTAAAGCGGCAAAAGGAGAATCAGTAACTTTAGTTGAGCAAACCAATGCGGAGTGGTGGAAAGTTAAAACTGCAGATGGTGAAGAGGGTTACGCCTATTCAAGATATTTGAGAGCGTAGGAATATGTTCTTACATAAATCACTAACCGTCCCTTGGGGCGGTTTTTTTTATGAAGTGCAGCCAACATCATGTTTTCAAAAAAAAACTATATTTGTAGGCATTGAGAATACGTATTTATGAAACAAAATAAGTTGTTTATCGCAATTATCGTTGCGCTTATCATTGGGGTTGTCTTGGGTGGCGTTGTCAACAAGTTTAAAAGAGGTACCGAAATAAGAATTAATTCCGAATTGGTGGATTCAAAACATTCGGCTGCTGATGAGGTGAAGTATGAAACGAGTGATGGTAAAAAATTATCACAGAAAATCTACATTGCAGCTAACGATAAACAAAAAGACTCATTAGCTCAGGTTTTTAAAGGACAAGACGTTCTTGTAATAAGCAAAGGAAGCAAAACCGTTTTCGAGCCGAACGCCATAAAAGGTACCGATGTACAGATACAAAAAGTGGAGAAGTCAACTGGTGGCAGAGCAACGGTGGTGGATGATATTACGTCTTTCTCAGAAATGATAAAGCTCCTGGGAACTATTTTCATTCGTCTTGTACAGATGATTATCGCGCCACTTGTTTTCACAACATTAGTGGTGGGAATTGCCAAGATGAGTGATATAAAAATGATTGGCCGGGTAGGCACGAAAGCGATGGCTTGGTTCTTAACGGCGTCGTTGGTTTCGTTGCTTATTGGTTTGGTTCTTGTCAACTGGATGGAACCCGGAAAAGCAATGCATCTTGATAAACCTGTTGCTGATGCGGCGGGAGAGCTTGTGAAATCGGCTGATGAAGGGTTATCGCTGGAGAAATTTGTATCCCATGTCGTGCCAAAAAGTGTATTTGAAGCCTTTGCTACAAACGAAGTATTGCAAATTGTGATCTTTGCCGTGATGTTTGGTATTGCACTTTCAGCGATGGGTGAGGAGTATACTAAACCTGTAATTCGTGCGCTGGATGTTTGTGCTCACGCTATTCTTAAAATGGTAGGCTACATCATGTGGGTTGCGCCATTAGGTGTTTTAGGCGCTATTGCCGCGGTAGTGGCCACGAATGGTTTTGAGATCTTTAAGGTCTATGCCATTTACCTTCGCGATTTCTTTTTTGCCCTTGCAATACTGTGGATTGTTTTACTTGTGGTGGGTTATTTAATTATCGGAAAACGATTATTTGCACTTTTAAGACGCATCAAATCACCATTACTTATTGCATTTTCTACAACAAGTTCAGAAGCGGTATTCCCAAAATTAGTGGAAGAATTGGAGCGTTTTGGATGTAATAAAAGAATTGTCTCCTTCATTTTACCGCTTGGATATTCGTTTAACCTCGATGGGTCAATGATGTATATGACGTTTGCTTCAATCTTTATCGCACAGATTTATGGAATTGAAATGAGTGTTACGCAGCAAATTGTGATGTTATTGGTATTGATGTTAACATCCAAAGGAATTGCGGGCGTACCAAGAGCATCTTTGGTTATCATTGTTGCTACCTGTTCCATGTTTGGGATTCCACCAGAAGGTATTGCATTGATCTTACCAATTGACCATTTCTGCGATAT
>JAYRQH010000342.1:0-31187 GCA_041910715.1 Bergeyella sp. | reverse complement strand
TTTTAAAGGTTAGGCCGAAGAATTTTTCTGCAGCGTAGAAAACGCCTTTTTCAAGCACGGTATTTACTTCGAAATAGGGTTTAATTTCATTTTCATCCAAATCAAACTTGGCCTTTCGTACTTGTTCTGCATAAAAATTCCAATCCCAAGGTTCCACAGTAAAGTTGCCGCCTTGCGACTTTATCAAAGCTTGAATTTCGGCTTGTTCCTTCTGAGCCTGCTCAACTGCAGGTTTTGCAAGCTGTTTCATCAGATCGATGGCTGCCTGAGGGTTGGGTGCCATCTGATCCTGAAGTTTCCATTCAGCGAAATTTTTCTTACCCATGAGTTTGGCTTTTTGCAAACGTAAGCGAACCAATTTATCAATTGTTGATCGGGTATCGTTTGCATCCCCTTTTTCCGCTCGGGTCCAAGATGCCTTGAATAATTTTTCTCGGGTAGCTCTGTTTTTCAAATTTTGAAGCAACGGTTGCTGCGTCGTGTTTTGTAAAGCTAAAAGATATTTGCCAGGATGTCCCGCTTCCTTTGCATCGGCAGCCGCTGCTGCAATTTCATCGGCAGAAAGTCCATCTAATTCCTTCACATCAGAAATGACAAGCGCCCCTTGTTTTCTTGCTTCCAAAAGTTTATTGGAATACTGGGTTGAGAGCGTTGCCAATTCCTGGTTTATTTTTTTTAGTTCTGTTTTTGCTGCCGGCGATAATGCGGCCCCTGCAATTTCGAAATTTTGTAAATAAACGTCACGCAATCGCTTGCTTTCAGCATCAAGATTACTTGTGTCAATCGCTTTTATGCGCTGGTATAATTTGTCATTTAAAAAAAAATTGTCACTATGTGCTGCAAATATGGGTGCGTATTCCTGCTCCAATTTCTGGAGTGTCTCGTTGGTGTCAGCACTGGTCAGGTTGTAAAAAACCATTTGAGCACGTTTTAGTACTTCACCGCTTTTTTCAAGAGCAACCAACGTGTTTTCAAGAGTAGGTTTTGCTGGGTTGTTAGCAATTTCTTCTAACTGCGCTTCATGCTGTTTCAAACCATAATCAAATGCTGGTTTGTAATGCTCGTTTTTAATTTTATCAAATTCAGGAGCTTCATATTGCAAAGAACTCTTTCGCATAAAAGGGTTGTTTGCTAACGCATAATTCACGGTCATGTCTGTACTTTTTTCGGATGTTGTTGTTTGTGTGGTACAAGAATTAAGAAATAATGCTGCAATAAAAATTGCAGATGTAATATTTTTCATGTCTCAATTGTTATTAAATTATAAAATTACTATTTTTAAATTTATTAACCTTAAAACTTTTAGTTCATGAGAATTTCTAATATTTTCCTAATCGGTGGTTTGCTTCTTTCGGCATCGTGCAACTACAAATCCGATGCAAAATTTTTTGATCTTAGTCCCAAAGAAGGAAAAGGGCCTTTGCAGACGAAAAACTTTAATTTTGATTTTGATGAAATTAAAGTGTCGCAATCCATACGTGCGGATATCAAAAAAGCAGATCATGAAAAAGTGGTTATTGAAGCTCCAGCAGACTTAATGGATGATATTTTGGTTGAGCAAATTGGCTCCACCGTGCATATACATTACAAACCCGGTATACGCGTTACGGGTTCTCGCGTGAAAGCAACCATTTTTGCTAAAGACTTTACAAAAGTGGAAGCCAACTCATCGGCACAAATCCGAATTTTAGATAAATTCACCCAAGACAAAACCAATGTAAAAGTAAGCAGTTCAGGGTCTGTAACAGGAGATTTGGAGGCAAACGAATTAGTTATTGATGGATCGAGTAGCGGCTCGTACTCGGGGAAAATTTGGGCCGTTGATTTTGATGTCGATGTCTCTTCATCAGCCGATGTGGAAGTTTCCGGGAAAGCAAAAAATGTGGATTTGGACGCTTCGTCGTCGGGAAGTGTAATCGCCAAAAATCTTCATGCTGAAAATGGAGTGCTTAATGCCTCAAGTTCGGGTTTTGTGAATGTTAGTTTATCTAATGAGCTCCGTGCTAAATCCAGCTCGTCTGGTTCGATAGAGGTGATAAAAATCGGTAACCTGAATGTTGTTCAGGAAACCAAAAGCAGCTCAGGAACTATTACCGTTAGGTAGAAGACGATGGCGACTCTAATTCGGAGTCGTCATCTTCATTTTCCATCCAGTCATGATTTTCAAAATTTAAACTATCGTAAGCAAGCAATGCTTCCTCCTGCTGTATGGCTTCTTTTACACTAAAATTAGTGAGTTCGTCCTCCGATTTCCGTGCAAGTCTACGGATAGAAGCTTTGTCAATCAACATAAAGCGTTTTCCCAGACGCCGCGCCGCGTATTTTCGCATTCCCGTTTCGTGTAGCAAATCGACCGCCATTTCGACCGCCGTGCCCAATGTTTCGCGGTAAATATTTTGCACCCCGTGATTCACAAAATAGTACGAATCGTTTCGGTTTTTTGTGCGTACATACAATTTAATGTGCGGAAATTGTTCTCGTACCACCTCTGCAATGTATTTGTTGTCTTCGGGATTGTCTAAACAGAGTGCTAAAATTTCGGCATCATTAATACCGGCAGCTCTCAAGGTTTGAATACGCGTTGCATCGCCATAATATACTTTAAAACCATACGACCGAAGGATTTTAATGCGTTCGGGATCGTGATCTAGAACAGTTGCTGAAATATTATTCGCTTTCAGTAGACGTCCAACGGTGCTCCCAAAATGACCAAATCCAACAATAATCATTTTCTTTTGTGGTACCGACGCGTCTAAGATGTCAAAGGGTTGCTCTGCATCTTTTTTATTGAATTTTGTAGAAAGTACTTTCTCATGAAGAATTAGCAGTATTGGTGTCACGCACATGGTAATTGCTGTTACTGCCATGAGTTGGGAGTTGATCTTATCATTAAACAAATAGAGTTTGTTAGAATAACTCAGTAAAACAAAGGCAAATTCACCCACTTGAGATAAGGCAAAAGCAAAGAAAAAATTTTGTGTTTTTTCGATTTTAAAAACTTTTCCAACTCCAAAGAGAACTCCAAATTTCACAACCAAAACCATAATCGCCATGGTAGAAATAAGCACAGGGTCGTCCATAATGACGTTGAAATTTATGGTGGAGCCAACGCTCACAAAAAATACGGCAAGAAGCAACCCTTTAAATGGGTCTATTTGAGCTTCTAATTCGTGCCTGAACTCGGAATTGGCCAACATAACGCCCGCCAAGAAAGCTCCAAGTGCCGGCGACAGCCCCACAATCACCATTAATTCGGACACACCAACAATCAAAAATAAAGAAGTCGCCGTCAGCAGTTCTGCCATCCCTGATTTTGATACGTACCTTAAGAAAGGCACAAAGACAAATTTTCCTAAAAGTACCAATACTGTGATGCCAAGCAATACGGTCCCTCCCTGGATCCATTCAGGTAGTTTTTGAATAAGCACCTGAACTTCATTCTCTTCCTTGACTTCATATTTTGCAATGATAGGCAATAGCGCGAGAATAGGAATTACCGCAATATCTTGGAACAAAAGTGTTGAGAAGGACGCTTCACCAGCGGTGGTTTTAAATATGTTTTTTTCTTGTAATGTTTGCAGAACAATCGCAGTAGAGGATAATGCAAAACACATCGCAATAGCCAATGCCTGATCTGATGGCCATTTTGCTAAAACCAGAATAAGAAATATGAGAATAATCGTGAGCGCCATTTGAGATAGACCTAAGCCGACGATTCGCTTACGCATCGCCCAAAACTTTTTAGGTTCCAATTCTAAGCCTACCATAAACAAAAGCATAATCACACCAAATTCGGATGCATGCATGATGTCTTCGGTGTCATTCCCTGTTAATTTTAAAACAAAAGGACCAATGATTATTCCCCCGAGAATATAGCCGATAACGGAGCTGAGACCAAACTTCCGAACAAGTGGAACCATAATAATGGCTGCACCAAGGAAGATGAGAACTTTCATTGCGATAGGAGAATCCATTACTGTGTCTTTTTTAATATTTCGGCAAAATGCTGTTTGTGTAGAACGATTTCTTTTTTATTTAGATTTTCAGACTCGTAAACCACGTAGGGTTCATGGATATTGGCGCCAAAGAGTTTCATGGTTGCAATCAAACTGCTGATAAGCTCTTCTATGGTGTAGTAGGTTTTACTCTCGCGTCCAAATGTACTTTCTTTGTTCCGTGTGGTGATTAGAAAATAAACATCTTTGCCTTCAAAAGGATTGGCTTCATCTTCGTTCATCCATCGGCTATCGACCACCTCGTCCATCCACAGTCGAAGTAATGGCGGCATGCCAAACCAGATGATGGGAAAATGAAATATGAAACGATCATACTCAAAAATTCGCTTGCGCTCTTTAAAAGCGGCAATATGAAACTCGGGATATTCTTCATACAGATCCCGAAAGGTAAAATGATGGTGCCTTTCGTAGAAATTGGTTAGTTCCTTATTGTTCGAGGCAAATTCTAAATAAGGATGTGCGAAGAGTACGAGTGTGTTTTTCAAGTGATTGATGTTGAGACTTCAACAAAATTAAAAAAAAAGAGGCATTCATCCTATAAAAAAAGCAGCGGGAATGCTGCTTTTATATTGTAATTGATTGGCTTTACCATCCTCCAGAGGCGCCGCCGCCGCCGAAACTTCCACCGCCGCCGAAACCGCCAAAGCCACCTCCAAAGCTTCCGCCACCTCCGAAACTTCCAGGAAATGGAAAGAAACCTCCAGGATATGATCTTCTTCCGCGTCGCGAGATAATTACATCGTCATCATCGTCATATCGACCGCCGCCACCTCGATTGTTGTTGCCAAAGAATATCGAGAGAACGATAATGACGACAAAAAAGATGATCATCATTTGCAAAAGGCTTGGTCCTTCCGAAGAACGTTCGGGTTTAGGTTGTGGTTTAAATTTACCTTGAACTGCTTCTGTAATTGCTGTGGTTCCCGCATCAATTCCCTCATAATAACGTCCTTCTCGAAAACGAGGAGTTACTAAATAATCGAGAATTTGGCCCGAAACCGACGCGGTTAAATACTGCTCAACAGCACGACCTTGCTGGATGGCAAATTTGCGATCTTCATAAGCAATGAGAAATACAACGCCATTGTCTATCCCTTTTTTACCGATACCCCACTTTTCACCAAACATGGTAGCGACGTAATTAACATCTTCGCCCTTTGTTGTGGGAATAATGATAACTTCAACCTCCGTAGACGTGGAATCTTCGAACTTGATTAGCTTCGAATTAAGCTGGTCTTTTTCTTGTTGCGAAAGTAAACCGACCTCGTCGTAAACAGGATAGAGTATATCTGGTTTTTTGGGAAGAGCGTACTGCGCTTCTACAAAAGTAAAAGCAAGCAGGAAACACGCAAAAAAAGTATTTTTAAGAGAAAGTAATCTCATCAGATAGTTCGTTGATATTCTCTCCAGTAAATGGAAAGTATTTTTTTAATTCTAATCCCGTTTCCAGAATGGCATCTCGTAAACCTTCAAAATAGTTTCCTTGCGCGAAGCATTTGGTCGTTTGATCATGCATAACATCCCAGAATTCTTGTTTTACAAAGTGATGAATTCCTTCGTCACCAATAATGGTCAGGTACTTTTGTTCAAAATTAACATGAAATAAAACCGCATTTCGATTTGCCGTTTTACCCAAACAGAGTGTTTTAAATACTTCAAAAGCCTTTTGAGCGTTGTCTGAAACAGTGTTAGAATCGATATGAATACGGATTTCTCCAGTAGAGTGGCTCTCTGCTGTTTGAATGGCTTCCACAAGGGAAGCCATTTGAGTATCTGTAATAAAGGGATTCATTATTCTGTGGTAAATACTTCTGGGGCTTTCTCCGCTCCTTGCTCTGCTTTGAAGTATGGTTTTTCTTTAAAGTTGGTAATATTCGCCAAAATATTATTTGGGAATTTCTTAATTGTCGTATTGTAGTCTTTTGCAGCTTCGTTGAAATAAACTGTTTCCGCTCGAATTGAATTTTCAATTGCCGTATATTCTCTTTGGAAATTGGTGTATTGCTGATCGGCTTTCAAATCAGGATATTTTTCAATAACCATCATTAAACGACCAAGAGCACCCGAAAGTTGTCCCTGTGCAGCTTGGAATTTCTGCATATCTGCCTCTGTCATATTGGTTGGATCAACATTTACCGAAGTAGCCTTTGCACGAGCTTCAACAACTTGCGTTAATGTTTCCTGTTCAAATTTTGAATACGACTTTACCGTTCGTTCCAAATTCGGAATTAAGTTGGCTCTTTTCTGATACACGGTCTGCACGTTAGACCACTTTTGTTCTACGTTTTGTTCTTTCGTTACAAAATTGTTATATCCATTTTTACCCCAAAAGAATAATATAACACCTACTACCAAAATAGAGATAAAAATTCCAGTAGCGCTTAAACAGCCTTTGTTTTTCATAGTTTAGATGAATTTTTGTTTCATTATATAAAACCAAATATACAAATATTGTACTAAATTTGTGATTTAAGAAAAAAATATGATGACAATCGTGGTTGCCATGGGTTCCGACAGAGCTATAGGCAAAGATAATCAGTTACTATGGCATCTTCCCAAAGATTTAAAGCATTTTAAAAACATAACTTCAGGACATCCTGTCGTGATGGGTAGAAAAACGTATGAGAGTATTGGAAAGCCGCTTCCGAACCGTACCAATATTGTCGTTTCGACAAAGAATGATTGGTTTGAAGAAGGGATTTTGATCGTTGGAAGCCTGAAAGAAGCTTTAAAGTTTGCCAAAAAAATAGACGAGAACTTTTATGTCATTGGCGGTGGAACTATTTATGAACAAACCATTGACTTGGCGGATCGACTGGAAATTACCGAGGTAAAAGCAACACTAGATGCAGATACGTATTTTCCGGCAATTTCACCGTCTATTTGGAAGAAAGTTGCGGAAGAATGCCATGAGAAAGATGAAAAAAACGACTATGATTTTTGTTTTCAAACGTTCGAGCGTGTCGAATCACCAAAAAAATAGCTCAGAAATTTTTATCTTTGCACCTGTTAATTATTGAAAATGAATAAAAATATAAAATTAGTTATCGCTGCCTTATTTATTGGTTTAGGCATCTATATGATGTTTTTTACAAGAGAATGGGGATGGGGTATTGTTATATTCCTTTTGGCTGCCTTTCCGATATTACTCTATTTTAAAAATGAATATATCCTATTGTCTTTTTGGCAGTTACGTAAACAGAAAAACGAAAAAGCTCAAGAGTGGTTAGCGCATATTACCAAGTATAAGACGCAACTTCATAAATCCCAATACGGTTACTACCATTATTTGCAGGCTTTGACTTTGGCTCAAGATCAGCCGGGAAAAATGGAGCCTTTGATGAAAAAAGCATTGGAATATGGTCTTAATATGAAACAAGATCGTGCTATGGCTACTTTAAACTTGGCTGCTGTTGCTATTTCGAAAGGAAGAAGACAAGAAGGTCAGAAACTCCTAGAGGAAGCGAAGCGTTTGGATTCTGCCGGTATGATGACCGATCAAATAAAGATGATGAAGGATCAGCTGAAAATGCCATCAATGCAAAAACATATGCATAACCCAAATATGCGTCAGCGCGGGAAATTCTTCTAATTAAAATTACTAAACATAAAAAAGGCGTTCATAAATTGAACGCTTTTTTTACATCTCATTATCGGGTGACGAACTTGTATAGAATTTCGGCATCTGCCAGTGGTATTTCACAGCGAGGGTGCGGATTGCCACAATTAGCAATATGGTGAATATTTGGACAAATGTATAAGATAACCGAGTAAAATTAACCATCAGCAAAAATGCGCTTCCACCAATGATGCAGGCGGTAGCGTAAATTTCCTTTCGAAAAATAAGTGGTATTCGATTTAAGAGAATATCTCGGATGATACCTCCAAAAATACCGGTAATGGTTCCTAATATGATACAAATTAATGGGTGAAGGTCTGCATTGATTCCTTTTTGTACGCCAATAATAGTAAATAGCCCCAATCCAAAGCTGTCGAATATAAATAAGGTGACCTTAAAGTTGCGCTCTATGGATTTGAAAACCATAGCAAAAATAGACGTCGCCAAAATCAAAATACACATTCTAAGATCGTGCATCCAGAATACAGGAACATCCAAGAGAAGGTCTCTCACAGTACCGCCGCCAACAGACGTGATAAAAGCGATAAGTAGGACACCGAAAGGATCCAAACGCTTTTGCATAGCAGCAAAACTTCCCGACATGGAGAAGGAAATTGTTCCTAAAATTTCAATAGCTAAATTGAATTGTTCGTGCACCATAAATTTGTATTTATTCGGGCTCGGAAACCTCGAAAAGATGCCACGAACCCTAGATTTTATACTCGTACAGAATCAGGTACCAAAAGTTGATATTCGCCTTTGTGTGTGATGATCTCGCGAACGATACTGCTGCTGATAAACGATTTACCTGATGAGGTAAGCAAAAATACCGTCTCAATTTTTTTATGCGCCAGCGTTCTGTTGGTATGAGCGATGGCTTTTTCAAATTCGAAATCGGCAGGATTGCGTAGTCCTCGCAAAATAAATTGCGCGTTTTTGCTAAGACAATAATCCACAGTTAATCCTTCAAAAAAATCAACTTCAACCGTTGGAAAATTAACTACTGCCTTCTGGATGAAATCCATGCGTTGCTCAAGAGGGAACATGTATTTTTTTTGCGAATTTTGTCCAATAGCGATAATTAATTTATCAAACAAAGGAGCCGCTCGTTCAATAATGTCGTAATGGCCTAAGGTGATAGGATCAAACGATCCAGGAAAAACAGCAATTCTCATTCTTAAAATTTATAAATCATGAATTAGTAGGGGCTAATAACTCAATTTTAGTTTTTCGTTAATGCTTTCTCAACTTCGTTTCCGCACAAATCTTGGATGGAAATTCCGTAAATCTTAGCTTGTTGAGGAAGTATGCTTGCTGGAGAAAATCCAGGATTGGTGTTCATTTCCAATAAATAGGGTGTTCCGTTCATGATGATGTATTCACTTCGTGAAAAACCAACCATACCGAGCGCATTATACGTCTTTTTAGCGATTTCTTCCACTTTTATTCTTGTGGCGTCCTCTAATCGGGCAGGGGTAATTTCTTCGGAAGCTCCCTCGTATTTGGCTTCGTAATCAAAAAATTCATTTTTCGGAACAATTTCGGTAATTCCCAATACAATGGTTTCGCCCTTGTAATCAATCACTCCAACAGAGACCTCCATTCCTGAAAGGAAACTTTCAATTAAAATCTCGTCATCCTCCGCAAAAGCGTATTCTAAGGCATGATCCATTTCTGAAATGTCTTTTACCTTTGAGATTCCGAGCGATGATCCGCTTTGGTTTGGTTTCACAAAAACAGGTAAGCCCAGTTCATTTAAAATTTCTTGAGTATTAATAGTGTCGCCTTTTCTTAAATAGACACTTTTTGCCGATGGAATTCCGTATTTTGAAAGAACCGCTAAAGTATCTTTCTTATTAAAGGTTAGCGCACTTTGATAAAAACCGCATCCAGTGTATTTTTGTCCGATCGTATCCCAATAGGCTTGCAATTCGCCATTTTCACCCGGTCTGCCATGGATGATGTTGAAGCAAACATCAAATTTTAGATTTTCGTTCGTACCCATGTTCACTGAAAAATCTCCTTTGTCGATCTCCTTCTTTTCATTATTATCGTCCAGAAGATACCATTCGTCTTTTAAAATAACGACCTTGTAAACATTGTAAAGTTCCCTGTCAAGCGAGTCGTAGATTAGTTGTCCACTTTTTAAGGATACTTTATATTCGTCCGAATAGCCGCCCATAATTACGGCCACATTTTTTTTGCTCATTTTTAGGAAGGGTTTGAGGCAAAATTAAACATTTTGTTCATTGTTAAAGTTTTCTTCGTAAAATTAATTTCTAAAATTATTGGTTATATTTGCCATTGCATTTTAAGATTTTATTCTATGTTAAAATCATTTTTCAACTGGAAAGTTCTATTAAACATACTTCTTGCCGCGGTTGTCTTTGTTGGTCTAATTTGGCTTACATTCCGTTGGTTGGAATATCATACCAAGCATGGGGAAGAAATTCCGGTTCCTAACGTCATGAATATGTCGGTGCACAACGCAATTAATGCAATTGAAGATGCGGGACTAAGTTATGAAGTTGATAGTTTGCAGTTTAACCCAAAGTTCAAACCATTCCAGGTTTTAGGGATCTATCCTAAGCCCGGTTCGCGAGTAAAAGAAGGAAGACCTATTCGAATCACGGTTAATCCACGATCGTGGGCGAAAGTTACGGTTCCTGATATTTTAGATCGATATAAAGGTTTAGCATTTAGACAACTAGAGCAGTTGGGTTTAAAGGTTGGAGACACTATTTTTGAGCCTAATATTGCGAGAGATGCCGTGATTCGGATGCAGATGAATGGCCAAGTTCTTAAGCCTGGAGTTCAGGTTCCACGATTTTCGGTGATTGATTTAATTATTGGAACAGGGCCAAAGCGAAATGTTCCTGTACCAAATGTGGTTGGTTTAACCGTTGCCGAAGCTGAGCGAATTATCGTACAAAATCTTTTTGAAGTTGGATTGGTTGAATTTGAAGACGGAAAAGGCGATAAGTCCGATATTATTTATTACCAAGATCCGGAAGGAGGCGCGCTGCGAGATCAAGGCAATCAGATAGACCTCTGGGCCAGTAAAAAAACGCCTGGGCAAATGTCTGCGCAGATTCGCAATCTTAACAATATCTATCGAATGAAGGTGGATACTACGTTACCGCCAATTCGCTATGAAGAAGAAATCTTTTATCCCGAGCCGGTTGCACCACCAGTGCCAAAGCCAGTAACGCCGAAGCCGACGCCAACCCCAGCACCTACGCAGGAAAAAGAAAAACCTAAAACGACAACACCGACTGCGACTGCTAGTTCGGGAGCCGCAAAGCCAAAGACAACGGAAAAACCTAAAACTGAGGAGAAGCCGAAAGTGAAAAAGGTAGTCGTAGAGTAGCATAAAAATAAAGCAAGCTTCAACATCATGTTGAAGCTTTTTTGTCAGATTATGGAAGATTTAAACGAGGATTTATTCGAAGACGATTTGCAACAAGTCGAGTCTCAAATTGAGGATGAAACGGCGGGTCTTTTCGAACATCTTAATATTACCGTTGATAAAAAGCAAGAACCACTACGAATTGACAAGTTTTTGCAGATATACCGTCAAAACTCGTCTCGGAATAAAATTTCACAAACATGCCGGGCTGGTAATGTGATTGTAAACGGTACCGCAGTAAAGCAAAATTATCGCGTAAAACCAGGCGATGAAATTTCGGTTCTCCTAGCACATCCGCCACGCGAAAATGTCATCATTCCACAGAATATTCCAATCGATATTGTGTATGAAGACGATGATGTTTTGGTTGTTGATAAAAAACCAGGAATGGTCGTGCATCCAGGATTTGGAAATTGGGACGGAACTTTGGTAAATGCCTTAGCATATCATTTTGAGCAAAATGGATTAAAAACCGATTTGGATCGTATTGGCTTAGTACATCGCATTGATAAAGATACTTCCGGATTATTGGTCATTGCAAAAAACGAATATGCATTAAGTTATTTAGCAAAACAATTCTACGACCGTAAAACAAGTCGGCTTTACTGGGCTTTTGTGTGGGGAAATGTTGCCGAAGACCAAGGAACTATTGCTGGGCATATCGGACGACATATGAAAAACCGAATGCAGATGGCTGTTTATGAAGATGGGAGCCATGGCAAACATGCCGTAACGCATTATAAAGTACTCGAGCGATTTCGATACATGACTTGGGTAGAGTGTAAACTAGAAACGGGGCGGACGCATCAAATTCGGGCGCATTTCAAACATATTGGTCATACGTTGTTCAACGACGAGCGATATGAAGGCCATGTGATTCTACGTGGAATTAATATGCCTAAATACAAACAGTTTATCCAAAATGTATTTGATGTTCTGCCGCGTCATGCATTGCATGCACATACGTTAGGCTTCATCCATCCTGTGACGAAAAAGGAGATGTACTTTGAAAGTCCAATGCCAGAAGATATGGTAAATGCTGTAGAACGTTGGCGTAAATATTTGGCAAACAACTAAAAGTAATTTTTCTATATTTGCTTTATAAATGGATTCTGTGAAAAAACTTTTCTACCTTCTATCACTCTCAGCATTTGTGTCAGTCGCTGCACAAGAAACACTTCCGATTTATCAGCAGTATTTGTTGGATGGAAAGTTTCTGATCAATCCTGCATTTTATGGTGAAAATGATGATGTTGTAGTTAATGGGAATTATCAAAAGCAGTTTTCTAAATTTGATGAATCTCCCAACGTGCAATCGGTTGGCATTCATGCCAATGTTTTTGATCGTGTAGGAGCAGGAATTTCGTTTTTTAGAGACCAAAACGGACCCGTTTCAGCGAATGGAATTACAGCGGGAGCTTCCTACTTTATTCCGATAGGAGAGGATGATGAGCGAAAGAATCAATTTTCATTTGGTACCAATGTCAATTTTTATAATATGAATATTGACTATACGATGCTTAATCCGCAGGACCCAAACGACCCAGCGTTGTATGAGGGTTCCAATTCGATTTTTATAGCGTATGCTAATTTGGGATTGCAAGCTACATACAGCAATTTTTTTGCAGGGGTTTCTATCTTAGATATTCCTTTGTCTAATGATATTCCGATTGTGAACGGTATTGAGCCGTCACCCACCAAATATATTTTGAACGCAGGCTACGATTACGAAATATCGGAAGGTATTTCAGTTGAGCCCTCCATTCTACTAAATTTGAATACCAACTCATCACGCATTCTAGACCTGAATCTGATAGGTAAAGTATACAGCGACGAAAATATGTTTGCTGCGGGCGTTAGTTTCAGGACTGCAAAAGATCATATCGGGAGCCAACAGTTGAGTATTTCCCCTCTGATTAAAGGACGTGTCAACCGACTTACCTTCGGTGCCAGTTATAATATTGGTATGAGTGATATCCAAACCTATGGAGGAAACAGTTTTATGCTAAGTTTAGGCTATAATATTCCAAATTTTATCAATACGCGAGGGTACCGGTATCGTTAGCGGATAGAAAATTTATACATTTGTGCCCTCAGAAGGGCATTTTTTTATGATTTATTTCCATATTCCTTTTTGCAAACAAAAATGTACGTATTGCAATTTCCATTTTTCCACTTCTTTGGCAAATAAAAACGAAATGTTGAAGGCCATTGCTCAAGAACTTCAAATGAGGCACACCGCGTTGGAAATTTCGCAATTGCCTTCTGTCTATTTCGGTGGTGGCACACCATCCATTTTAGCACCAGACGAAATCGCACGATTAATGGAAGCTGTTTCCCGCTTCTATACGATTTCAGAACCTACAGAAATAACATTAGAAGCCAATCCAGATGATTTGGATGCTCAATTTTTGAAAGCAATACGCAACGCTGGAATCAACAGGCTATCTATTGGAACCCAAAGTTTTGATAATCGAGATCTTAAAATGATGAACCGCGCTCACCACGCGCAACAGGCAGAATCTTCTATTAAAAGAGCACAAGATGCCGGCATTGAAAACATCAGTATTGATTTGATTTACGGTTCGCCCACTTCAGATTTTGAAGTTTGGAAGCAAAACCTTCAGAAAACGATTGAACTTCAAGTTCCGCACATTTCCAGTTATGCGTTAACCGTTGAGCCTAAAACTGTACTCGAAAATTGGATTCAAAAAGGTGAGATTCAGGCGCCGAAAGAAGCCGAACAAAACAAAGAATTCTATTACATGATCGATTTTCTAAAGGATTTTGGCTTTGATCATTATGAAATTTCCAATTTTGGAAAACCAGGCTTTCATTCCAAGCACAATTCTGCGTATTGGGAATCTCATCCCTATTTAGGTTTGGGCCCGTCAGCACATTCGTATGATGGTAAAAATACACGATCTTGGAACGTAGCCAATAATGCGAAGTACCTGAAAACATTGCAAGAAAAAGAACTTTCGATTGAGCGGGAAATTTTATCACCAAAAGACCAATATAATGAGCGGTTGATGATTGGTTTACGAACCGCAAAAGGAGTCCATCTTTCCAACTTAAAATCTGAAATGAATGATGAGATTGAAGCACACTACCAGAAAACCATTGTCCAACAAATTGAAAAAGGCAACTTAATTTTGGAAAACGGATACCTTAAAATTCCAGAAAAAGACTGGTTCTTTGCCGATGGTATTGCTTCGGATTTATTTATTCTGTAATCCGTATAAATCACAATACGTAAATTGTGTATTTTTGCACGACAATTCAACTCATTTTGAAAAAGAAAAAGGTAGATTATTCGCATTTGGACGCATCACAACCTATTGGAATTTTTGATTCTGGTGTGGGAGGACTTACCGTAGCGAAAGAAATAAAACGATTACTCCCCAACGAAAATCTAATTTATTTTGGTGATACCAAACACCTTCCGTACGGAGAAAAGTCGAAAGACGCGATTATTGAATACTCTACAAAAATCACCAATTTCCTTCTGGAGAACAAGTGTAAAGCCATCGTAATTGCCTGCAATACGGCAACAGCAAATGCGTTGAAAGAAGTGTTGGAAATGGTGAACGCACAAGTTCCAGTAATTGATGTTATTAATCCGGTCGCCGAGAAGGTCGCATACGAATTGCATACCAATGTGGGCGTTATTGCCACCAAGGCAACCGTAAATTCGGGGCTGTACAAGAAATCCATACGCAAGCACAACCGCTTTATAAAGGTGGATGAGTTGGCAACTCCATTGTTGGTGCCTGCGATTGAGGAAGGTTTTAAAAATCACCCAATCACGCATTCCATTATTTACAATTATTTGAGCAACCAAAAATTGAAAAATATTGAAACTTTGATTTTAGGGTGCACCCATTATCCTTTGCTTTTAGACGAGATCAAGCAGTATTACGGCAATCGTGTTCGGGTGATCGACTCCCCAAATATCGTGGCCAATCAGTTAAAAATGATCTTGGAAAAACATCATTTGCTGAATGAACAAAATCCCAATCCAAGCTATAAATTTTTCCTCTCAGACATTACCAAAAATTTCGAAAAAATTTCGAAAAAGTTCTTTGGAAAAACCATTGATTTAGAGCTGAAAGTTTTGTAAGACGCTAAAAACTTCTTTTATTCGTTGTTTTCTAAGTTTTCGTCGGTTTCTATCGGATTAAAAAAGCTGAAACTAATATTGCCGTACTTTCGTGTTGACGAAATTTGTGGATGTTCCAATTTCAAGCGCGTTTGATGTTCCAAAATAAAAACGCCGTTAGGCTTCAAATAGTTGTTGTTTAGAACCAACGATATCAATTCTGCATATTTCTTTTCATCCGTAATATCAAAAGGTGCATCGGCAAAAATGATGTCGTATTGTTTTCGCTTACGATTTTTCTTTAACCAATCATACACATCGCCACGTTGCACATTCACTTGCAAAGCCATATCCAACTCCGCAGCAGTCGCGTGTACAAAAGCGGTATGTTTTGGGTTAAGATCCACCGAAGTTACATCTTGACAATCACGGGAAGCGAATTCCAAAGAAATAGAACCAATACCGCAGAACAAATCCAATACCGAGCAGAACTCCAAATCGTATTTGTTTTCGATAATGCTGAAAAGGGCTTCCTTCGCAAAATCGGTTGTTGGGCGAACATCAAAATTCTTAGGAGCTGCTATTTTTTTTGCCTTCCATCTTCCGGAAATAATTCTGTACATAGGCTTGTTATTAGGATAAAATGAAATTTTTGTTTGGAATATTGTCAAAACTAATTTTTAAGTTTTTAACAAATTTTCGTAGTTCAGAGATAAAAGTTTCGTTTTCGGTAGTTTCACCATAAACGTAAAAAGTAGTTTCTTTAATTGGAAATCCAATTTTACTCAACGTAAACATGATGAAATAGAGGAAATCGACCTCCGAATTAACATCCAAATTGTTGTATAGAATCACTTTCTTACGATCGATTGCAAAAAATTCACATTGATTATGATACAAATTGATGTGGATTTCTTTTCCGTTTTTAGCATGCAGACTGTTCAAGAATTTCTCGCCTGAAAAATTGAAAAACGTCGGTTTGTTTTGGCTCTTAATTTGCGAGTAGAACTCTTTAGGAAAAGCGTAATAAAACTGTACATCGTATTTTTTATTTACCGACAGCATCAGTTCTTCCTTAGTTTTATCTACACCCGCATTGTAGTTAATCAGGTCGTAACCCATATCATGTTCCGAAAAGCCAGCAGGCATCATGGTAAAATGGTTGATTGCCGATATGATGTGAATTTCTCCATAGGATTTCTCCGATAGTAGTTGCGTTAAGGTTTGCTCAATATAGTGCGCTGGAGTTTCCTCTGTAACAAAAAATGCACCTTCTTCAATGGTGTTTCTGCCTTGGTTTAGGTGGTATTGCAGTCCGTCTTGAGTAAAAAGTAGTAAAAGCTTATTCATAATCAATAGGGACAAATTTAGTGAAATTCTACTAGAACAGAACCGGCCTGCTCGTGGAGTATTTCTTTGTTATAAAAATCAATGTTTACCTGCGATTCCAGCGTTCTCCACACCAGTTGCTGAAGCGTTCCGTCCCCAATACCGTGGATGATTTCCAGTCTTTTAATTTTATTCTCTCGGCAGAAATCAAGCATTTTCAAAAGTTTTTCCTTTTGAAGGAACAGACGCTCGAAACTGTCGTAATTTTGAGTACTGGGCGCAATTTTTTCAAAATGAAGATCGAGGACAAGTTCATTTTTTTTATTTTTCTTGGACTTTGGCGGCGTATACTCAAACTTGTTTTTAATTTTTATGCCTTCGTAAAGTTCTTTTTCGCGAAGTACCACTTTTTCTTGCGGATATTGATAATTGAAGCCGTGCTCATCCTGAAAACAAATCATGTTTTCTTGCACGGAGGTAATCGTTCCTTCTAAATCCTCGTCAATTACTGCAATTAAATCACCTATTTTCATCATATCACTTTATCGTTTTCCGAGTTCGATCACTTCTAAATCTTTAATTTCTTTTCCGTCGATCACAAATCTCAGCATGGTTTTCATTTGATGCCATCCTTGATTTCCGCAAGCGCCAGGATTCATATGCAGCAAATTATTTTTTTCGTCAAACATCACCTTAAGAATGTGGGAATGTCCAGAAATAAATAAATCGGTTTTTTTTTCTGAAATCTCTTTTTTGGCTAAAGCTGTATATTTTCCGGGGTAACCACCAATATGGATCATCAAAACTTCAACACCTTCGCAACTAAAACGATTCACCTCGGGAAATTCTTTTTGAATTATAGGATCGTCGATATTTCCGTAAACCCCTTTCAATGGTTTTATCTCCTCTAATTTTTTAATCAAATCCAAACTTCCAAAATCGCCAGCATGCCAAATTTCGTCGGCTTCTTTAGCGTAGTCTAAAATACGATCGTCCAAGTAGGAATGCGTATCAGATAAAAGCAAAATCTTGGTCATCTAGCGCTCTTCTTTTGAGGTGTAAAACAAAATCATTTCCTCCAAAGCATTGCTGCAGACTGGACAAAAATCGGGCGTATTATTAATTTTCATTCGGCAAGTTAGCGTAGGAATGTAGAGCTTATTGCCTTCCAAACCTTCGTAAGCACCAATTTTATATTTTTTGCTATCTGCAATCGACGTTGGAATAGGTGTGTTGGGCTTAACGAGTTTTTGCCACTTACTTTTAAAATTAGCCAATGAGGTCACATTTTTCTCCCAAGGTTCTACCTGTTGATCTCCCGAAGGATCAAAAATATCGTTTGGATAAAAATATTCATCTCCTAAGCCTCCAAAACTATGGCCGAATTCATGTACCACGACAGGTGCAAATTCTTTATTTTTCGTCGTCGTTAAGGTATAGGAGTTTAAAATTCCGCCGCCACCGTATATATCCGTATTTGCAAGGATGATGATGTGCTGGTATGGCATATTTTCTAGCCAATTATGGAGCTGCTTGAGATGGGTGGTCGTCAAATAGCGTTTGGAATAGAACGTGTCGAAATTAGAGTGAACAGCAGTGGATTTCCAATTGTTATCAGACGGTTGCGAAACTCCGGAATCTTTAGAAGGCGTTTTGATGGCTGTAATCTCAAAACTGGATGCGTATTTTTTGAATATGGCGTGATTGAACAAACTTTTTACCGTCTCTCTAGCGTACTTCATAAATTGATCCATCTCTGCCGCTTGATAGCCTTCGGCAACAATGGCTACCTTGATGGGATTAGCTACAGACGCTTTACTCAAAACCTCAAAAGGCGTTTCATTAATTTTTGCTTTTCGAATTAGGATATCTTGAGGTTTTACCACATGGGTGAGCAGTACTTTTTCTTCATTTTTTTTAGTAAAGAAAGAAATTTGAATTTTCGCCTCATTTTTTGGAAAGGGAACCAGAAAGGTATTTTCAAAACTTTTTGAAAGTGTTTTTGCTTCTTCCTGAGTTTGCCATTCCTGAAACAGGCTACTGAAAGGAAGGTTATAGATTAGCTTGCCACTGGCCACGTCATAAACTTTCACTTGTCCATTTCCTTGAATCGGTGTTTTGCTCAGTTGACCTTTTCGCCCGTGCCAGCCGTCCATTTGGATGAGTTCGCTAAGATATACGTGTTGCGTTTCGTTGTTCCCACCAAAGATATAGTCCAAGCGAAGGGTTTTATCTTCAAAATATTCCGAAAATTTTTGCGCGGATATCGAAACTATGGAGAGGCTTAAAAGTAACGTAAGAAACAATTTCATAGAAAGGCTTTTTGCAAAAATATTTACTTTTTTCGAATATCTAGGGTTACAGCGAATTAAACTATATTTGCAATTGGAAAAATTGGAAAAAGTTGCGCTATTTTATTGAGTTTTCATACAACGGAAAGAAGTATTTTGGATATCAGATTCAGCCCAATCAGATCTCCGTTCAGGAGGTTTTGGAAAAGGCTCTTTCCACCATCCTTCGCGAAGAAGTGAAAACTACTGGAGCAGGGCGTACCGATACGGGTGTTCATGCAAAGAAAATTTTTGCGCATTTTGATACAGAACAAGAAATTAAACCTGAATTATCCGATCGATTGAATTCGTTCTTGCCGGAAGATATCAGTATCCATCGTATTTTTCCTGTTGACGATTGCTTTCATGCCCGTTTTGATGCGACGTATCGAACGTATCAGTATTTTATTTATCAAGGTAAAGATCCATTCAGCGCCGAATTTGCCTGGCAAATGCGAAAACGTACATTGGACGTTGATAAAATGAATGACGCGTGTAAAATTCTTTTTGAATATGAGGATTTTAGCAGTTTTGCAAAGGTGGGCGGCGATAACAAAACCAACTTTTGTGAGATCTATCAGGCTGAGTGGACGCAAGATGGGCCCATGCTGAAATTCACTATTTCCGCAAATCGTTTTTTGCGTAATATGGTTCGCGCGATTGTCGGAACGTTGGTCGAAATTGGAGCAGGAAAAATGAAACCGGAGGAAATGCATCAAGTGATCCAAAATCAGAACCGAAATGCGGCGGGAACTTCCGCGCCCGCTCACGGACTCTATTTGGTAGATGTTGGATATAATTTTGTAAATAAATAGACTGAAAGTCACGGTATGAGTAGTAAAACACATAGTACTTGGGAGATTATTCGAAGACTTTTCGGAATCGGAATGAAATTTAAAGGCTGGTTTATCGGCGCCTTGTTGATTTCTATTGCGCTTTCGGCAGTTTCCACGTATCGTCCTTACCTGAGTATGGAGATTGTGGATGTGGATATCATCAAGCTCAAAGATAAAGAACAGATGGTAAAACACATCTACCTATTTGTTGCGTTGGTGTTTGCCGAAACGATCCTGAACTTCTTTCTAGTTTATTTTTCCAACTTTATTTCACAAAATGCCATTCGGGATATTCGAGAACGACTCTTTAAAAAGTTAATCTATTTTAAAACTTCTTTTTTTGATAAAACGCCTATTGGCCAATTGGTTACGCGTGCTGTTGGCGATGTCGAAACAATTGCTACGGTCTATACTGATGGATTTTTAATGGTTTTCGGCGATATTTTGCGTATCGTTTTCGTCTTGGTGATGATGTTTGCGGTGAACGTTCATTTAAGTTACATCTCGCTCGCTATTTTACCCTTGATGCTCATCATTACTCGATTTTTTCAGAAAAGATTAAAAAAAGCATTTGGTGACGAGAGAAGCTGGACGGCCATTCAGAATACATTTGTTCAAGAACGTTTGGCTGGGATGTCTTTAATCCAAGTTTTTAATCGTCAAGAGGCAGAATTCAAGAAGTTTGATGATATCAACATCACTTTGAAGGGTGCTCTACTACGCACGGTTTTTATTTTCTCCTTGTTTTTCCCCGTTGTTGAATTAATTTCCTCACTATTTATCGGTTTTATTTTGGTGTACGGAGGTTTTATCAAAATAACGGCAGGCGAAGTTATTGCCTTTATTCAGTTCATTACTATGCTCATTCGACCGTTACGTCAGATAGCGGATCGTTTTAACAATATACAACGTGGAATTGTCGGTGCAGAGCGGGTTCTCGGAATTATGGATCAAGATATTGTTATGCCAAATAAGGGAACTATTACCAAAGATCATTTTGCGGGGAAAATTCAGTTTCAGGATGTGCATTTTTCGTACGATGAAAAGCAGGAAGTTCTTAAAGGTATTGATTTTGTGGTGCAGCCAGGCGAATTGGTGGCCATTGTAGGCGCTACCGGAGCGGGAAAATCAACGATTATTAGTTTGATTCCGCGTTTGTATGAGATTAATTCAGGAAAAATTTTAATCGACGATATCGAAGTTCAAGATTACGAATTGTATAACTTACGAAGTCATATTGGCGTGGTTTTGCAGGATGTGTTTCTTTTTCACGGAAGTATTTTCGAAAATCTTTCGTTTGGTGACGATTCCATTACTTTAGAGCAAGTACAGCGAGCGGCGAAAGAAATTGAAGTTGACGCGTTTATTAATCAACTTCCTGGAGGTTATGATTATGTGGTAAGCGAACGTGGTTCCTCAATTTCGTTAGGTCAACGTCAGTTATTGTCTTTTTTACGCGCCTACCTTTCAGATCCGAAGATTTTAATTTTAGATGAAGCAACCTCGTCTATCGACCACGAAAGTGAAAAATTAATTCAGCGAGCAACAGAAAAAATTACACAAAACAGAACAGCGATTGTTATTGCGCACCGTTTATCAACCATAGAAAAGGCAGACCGCATTATTGTGATGGATCAAGGAAAGATTGTGGAAACGGGCAAGCATAGCGACTTGCTACTTCAAGAAGGCTATTATTCTAATTTGTATAAAGCGCAGCTGCGCAACCGTATTGATGCCAACTCGTAACGAGGCTGGAATAACTTCAACTCAAATTCGTATTTTTACAGTATGGCAAAGTTAAAGACCGTTTATTTCTGTCAGAATTGTGGTGCACAGTATTCGCAATGGCATGGGCAATGCAAAAATTGCAACCAATGGAATACGCTGGTAGAAGAGGTTGTAGAAAAATCGAATACCAAAGTATCCCACAATCAATCAAAACAGCAACTCATCAACATTATTGAAGTGGTTACCAACGAAGAGCCACGCATTGTTACGCCTTCCGAAGAACTCAACCGTGTTTTAGGCGGTGGTATTGTTTTGGGTTCGGTAACGTTGATTGGTGGCGAACCTGGGATTGGGAAATCAACTTTACTGCTTCAATTGGCTTTGAAAATGAAGAAGAAAATTCTTTATGTTTCGGGTGAAGAAAGTGCATCCCAAATTAAGATGCGAGCCGATCGGTTAACCGACGCTCAAAATCCGGAATGTTTTCTTTTTACCGAGACATCATTGGAAAAAATTATTCACGAGGCTAAAAAATTACAACCTGATTTTGTCATCATAGATTCCATCCAAACCTTACAATCGTCTTTAATTGAAAGTTCGCCAGGTTCCGTTTCTCAAATCCGCGAATGCTCCAGTGAGATTATCAAATATGCTAAAGAGACCAATACACCGGTATTTTTGGTGGGACATATAACCAAAGACGGTCAAATTGCTGGTCCCAAAGTCTTAGAACATATGGTGGATGTGGTTCTGAATTTCGATGGCGATCGCAACCATCTCTTTCGCCTATTAAGAGCGAATAAAAATCGTTTCGGCTCTACCTCTGAAATTGGCATTTACGAAATGATTTCACAAGGTTTAAAAGAAATTAAAAATCCATCTCAGATTCTCATCACCAAAAAAACTGAAGAACTCTCTGGCAATTCGGTTGCGGTTACTTTAGAGGGCAATCGCCCCATGCTTTTGGAAATCCAAGCATTGGTAAGTACGGCTGTTTACGGAACTCCGCAGCGCAGTTCTACAGGATTTGACGCTAAACGTCTAAACATGCTTCTTGCTGTATTAGAGAAACGAGCGGGCTTTCAGCTAGGTGCTAAAGATGTTTTTCTAAATATCACGGGCGGTATAAAAACTGATGACCCAGCACTGGATTTGGCGGTTGTAGCTTCTATTTTATCAAGTAATCAGGATGTAGCAATTTCGGAGCATTTTTGTTTTGCGGGCGAGATTGGCCTGAGTGGCGAGATTCGGCCGGTGCCGCAAGTTGAACAGCGTATTACGGAAGCTGAAAAGTTGGGATATGAATCTATTTTTGTGTCAAACCTCAATAAGATTCCGAAACGTAAGTTCGGAATTAAAATTGAAGAGGTAAGCAAAGTTGAAGATTTTGTCGAACGTTTGTTCTAAAAGCGGCTATGAATTATCTTGCTCATTCTTACTTAACATTCACAGACCAGCAAATTGTTGGTCAGTTTTTGCAGGATCACATTCAGAATAAAAATCGATTTTTGCTTCCAAAATCCATTCAGGAGGGAATTATACTTCATCGGGAAGTGGATACATTCACCGATTCTCATCCGGCAATTTCGGAAGCTAAAAAAATATTTTCTCCACTGGTTCGCTTGTATTCTGGAGCTTTTGTAGATGTGGCCATGGATTATTTTTTAGCCAATGATCCATCGATAAAAAATCCCAGCGAGTGGAAGCAGTTTTCGCAACACGTATATCGTGTTTTAAAAACGCACGACTCCTTGTTTCCAGAGCCTTTTCACCGTATTTTGGCGCGTATGTCTTCAGACGATTGGTTATACAATTATCGGGAAGATTGGGGCGTTGAATTTAGTATGCGGAATGTACTTAATAAAGCAAAATATTTGGATAAAAATTTGGATGTCTTCCCGCTATTTTTGCAACATAAAAAAGATCTGAAGAGTTTTTACGAAGCATTTTTTCCTGATTTAGTACGGCATGTCAACGTGGTTGCATCTCAATTTTAAATTAAAATTGCTGGTATAAATAACGGTCAGGATACCCTAATCTTGAGGATTTTCGAGTACCGTTAATGATAATGTGTATGATGTTTAATTGATCATCATATAAGTTGTAAAGTAAACTTACGGCGGTTTCTATTTTTTTTGGATCGCGAACGGGTGCCGACTCCAAGTAGATGTTTACGCTCTCCCGGTCTTCTTCAAATCCAAGGTAGTTCACCGTTACAAAATCGGAGTTTACTTTCAGTTTTAAGTATTCAGAGGCGTAAGATTCCAAGGCTTTATTCATCAGCTCCCTTTGCTTATTATCGTGAAAGCGCAGCACTTTCCCTGTTTTTTGAGATACTGCATTTTCAAGATCATCGGTAAAAAAACGTCCCGTGATTTCGAAAGTTTGTGACTTTTTGTTGTAATTAAATTCTACCGAACCTACGTGGTACGGATGTGTAGTAAATGAAGTGAAACAAAAATAAAAAACCAAAAAAAAGAAGGAAGCAAGCCACTTTTTCATTTCTAATACTCTTTAAGCCTCAAAAATAATCATTATTTTCGTCGGCAAACTCATGAACTATGCAAGACTTTATTTTTTATTTAAAATTAGGGTGGGAACACATCATTTCTTTGGACGCTTTTGACCATCAATTATTTATTTTAGCTTTAATCGCTGTGTATGCGTATAACGACTATAAAAAAATTCTCATCTTGGTTACCGCATTTACCATTGGACATTCCATCACCTTGGCTTTAAGTGTGCTGGACGTGTTCCGTGTCCCTTCGGATTGGGTAGAGTTTTTAATTCCGCTAACCATTGCTATTACTTCGTTTGATAATATTTTGATGCGCAACAAACCGCACAGACTGATGAGGATGAACTACTATTTAGCATTGGTATTTGGACTCATACATGGGATGGGTTTTGCCAATTTGGCTCGGATGACAATGGCATCAGAACAATCGATTTTTATACCTCTACTGGGTTTTAACATTGGTTTGGAACTGGGACAAATCGTCGTAGTTATTATTCTTATGTTTTTGTTATTTATTCTTCTACGCTTATTCCATGTTCAAAAGAAAGATTGGATAATGTTCGTTTCTTCAGGTGTTTTTGCTTTAGCAATGCAAATGTGTCTTGAAAGAATTCCGTTTTAATGTTTTATATCTACTAATGATTCTTTACATTTGTAATGAAATCGTTATTTTTTTAATATTTTTTGTATGAAATTCAAAGTTGGTATACTGCTTTGTTTAAGTATTTTGGCGAAAGCGCAAAATCTTCAGCATAATCCAGGGAGCAATCACGGCAACAAATTTGAGCAATTGGGGCCATTGTTGCCTACACCGAATGTCTTTCGATCGGCATCGGGAGCTCCAGGAAGTCAATATTGGCAAAACAGGGCAGATTATGATATTTCGGCCTATTTGGATGAAGAGAAACGTCATTTGAAAGGGTCAGAAACCATAACCTACCACAACAATTCACCTGATGATTTGGATTATTTATGGCTGCAGTTGGATGAAAACGAACATTCAACAGTTCGTAGCGCTGATTTTCCATTTTCATCCACCCTGCCAAAATCAATTAACTACGATAAGCTTGAAGTTTCCCAATTGCCTGTGCCGGACAATGGTTACGGTGTCCAAATCGAGAAACTAACCGACCTTTCTGGAAAATCATTGCCTTATACTATTAATAAGACAATGATGCGTATTGATCTTCCTAAGCCTTTAAAAAAAGGTGAAAAAATTTCATTTAAGCTCGATTGGAATTATAAAATATCCGATCGTATGGCAATGGGCGGTCGTGGCGGCTACGAATACTTTCCTGAAGACGGCAACGATTTATATACCATGACCCAATGGTTTCCGAGAATGTGTGTTTATAGCGATTTTCATGGATGGCAAAATCATCAGTTCACAGGAAGAGGAGAGTTTGCATTGCCTTTCGGAGATTATAAAGTAAGCGTGAATGTGCCTGCGGACCATGTTGTTGGCGGAACCGGAATCGTGAAAAACTATTCTCAAGTACTTAACTCGGCGCAATTAGCTCGTTACAAGCAGGCAGAAAACTCTAAAGAACCTGTGGAAATTGTAACTCTTGATGAGGCTAAGAAAGCCGAAAAATCAAAATCAAAACAACGGAAAACATGGATTTTCGAGGCGAATGATGTGCGTGATTTTGCGTGGACATCCTCACGTAAATTTGCCTGGGATGCAATGGGCGTTGTAATCCCTGAAAATAATAATAAAGTAATGGCCATGAGTTTCTATGGTAAGGAAGCCTATGGTTTATATAGAAAATATTCCACAAAAGCAGTTGCACATACCATAAAAACGTACTCAGAATATACTATTCCTTATCCGTATCCAACAGCGCAATCGGTTGAAGCGGCAAACGGAATGGAGTATCCGATGATTTGCTTTAACTATGGGCGTACTGAAAGGGATGGTACGTATTCGGAAGCAACCAAAAACGGAATGTTAGGCGTTATCATTCATGAGGTTGGGCACAATTTTTTCCCAATGATTGTGAATTCAGACGAACGCCAATGGACGTGGATGGATGAAGGTTTAAACACCTTTGTTGAATATCTTACCGAAGAACGATGGGATCCGACATTTCCATCAAGGAGAGGTCCAGCGTGGACAATTGTCGATTACATGAAACTTCCAAAAGATCAGCTGGAACCCATTATGACCAATTCTGAAAATATTCGTCAGTTTGGCCCTAACGCATACTCTAAACCTGCTACAGGTCTCAACATACTTCGCGAAACCATTATGGGTAGAGCATTATTTGATAAAGCTTTCAAGACATATGCACAACGTTGGGCTTTTCGTCATCCGGAGCCATCCGATTTTTTCAGAACGATGGAAGATGCCAGTGGCGAAGATCTGGATTGGTTCTGGAGAGGTTGGTTTTACGGGACCGACCCAGTGGATATTTCCTTAGATAAAGTGACATTCGCAACAGCCGATTACGCTTCAATCCCAGAGATGAAAGATCGAACGTACACTGTTGATAAGCCTCAAGTTCATGATTTTGAAGATATTTCTAAAGTACGAAATAAAGCCGATAAGTCAATTCAGTTTGAAGTAGACAAAGATAAATCGCTGCAGGATTTTTATTATCGCTACGATCGAGGACAAGAAAAAGTGGATAACACAAAAGTTTATACCTCAAAAGCTCCAGAGCTGGAAAAAGTTTCTGATAAAGATCAGAAAGCAAAAGGAAATGTGTACGCATATCAACTCGATTTTTCTAATAAAGGAGGTCTGGTCATGCCTATTATTTTAGAGTTTACTTTTGAAGACGGCTCAAAGCTAAACGATAAAATCAATGCCCAGATCTGGCGACATAACGAGAATAATGTGTCTAAATCGTACTATTTTGCAAAGAAGTTGAAGTCGGTACAATTGGATCCGATGAAAGAAACAGCCGACATCAATATTGGCAATAACTATTGGTCTTCAGATGGTTCAGCACAAGAAGCACCATCGAAATTTTCGGTTTTTAAAGAGAAGGGAGGTGGTAGTATTCGTGGCGCTTCGAATGGACGTGTAAATCCAATGCAGGCTGCGGGTAAAAACTAAAGTGATTGCATTCAAGTTTGATACTGTATAAAAAAATCCGTTTCAGTTTTGAAGCGGATTTTTCATTATTTTATTTCTGAATCTATTCATTGATGTACCTATTTACTTTCTTTAGTTTCTTGAAAGCCTTAGCGTTTTCATCCCATTCATACCCTTCGTACGGAGTACTGTCAATTTTAACCTCGGTTTCACAGATATTTGCAATGTATAAACGACTGCCTTTTTCAAAATTAAAACTAGATTCCGGCCTGAAACAACTCGTTGGTGTTTCGTAAATAATTCCTGAACGTGAATCCATCATAAATCCTAGATAATTTGAATTTTTTTCAACAAAAACTAGTGTATAGAAATTAGCAAAATTGGGTTCCGTGGATTGAATTATATTTTCAATTTGTTTTTGAAATTTTTGAGCTTTAGCATTGCTTTTCCAATTAACAGGAACTTGTTGTTTCTGAACAGTTGTTTTCGCCAAATAGTGATCAAACTTAAAAGATGTAACGATAGTCGTTGTGTCCATAATGACTTCGGAAATCGATGTATAATCCTCGTCACTAGAAGAGGCCACCGAAACCGTATCCACTGGAATAGCTTCAACTGTTGGGAAAAAACGTTCCATTTTTAAAGTATTTTCAAAGTAGTTGGCAATTTTATCGACCAGATTTTTGTCAGATTCGTTATCACAAAAAACGGTTGAGATTAAACTGCCCTTTTTTAAATAAACTCTTCTGTTTGTACCATCATCCTTTATCTTTTGAGATTCCGTTTCTGCACTGGTGTTGGATGTAAATTGAAAATGAATTACGCCCACTTCACTATTGTTTTTTTTGGAAATGATATCGGCATAAATAAAGTTGATTTGATCAGCATCCGCGTTGTCGTATAATCGTGTGGCTGCCGACTTGTCAAAAATACCCGGGTTTTTTGGAAAATTTTTGTCTTTTTCAATGTTGTGTCCCCAGGAATTAGGTATTAATGAATTGGGTATTTTGTAGGCCTCATTATTTTGAGCAAATGCAATAGAGCTAAAGAAAAACAGAGCAATTGCAAGTAGATTTTTCATCATTTTTTTATTCTTAATCCGTCGTAAATTTACTAATTCCAATTTAGTGTTGAATATTCCGATGTTTTGCATACTATTTGTTGAAAAGTAAAAATGAGCTTTAAGCATCTTTTAAAAGAAAAAATTCTTCAATTTCATCCCAATTTTGATCGTAATAGCCTGGAAGAAGGTCTTAAGAAATTCAGATGTATGGAAGTTCAAGCGGGCGATCATATTGTAAATTCCGGCGATGTTATTTCAGAATTATTTATTGCGGAAAAATCCATTTCGAGGGCGTATCGTATTTCTGATGATGGTGAGGAACAAACACTCTGGATCGAACCTGAAATGAAATTTCTCACCGATATGGCAAGCTTCAGAGATGGTACGCCGAATTACATGAACATACAATTGTATGAAGATTCGGAAGTGATGTATATCGATCGCAACGATTTGGTGGAGCTTTACGCGACTTATCACGATTGGTCGTTGTTTGGTAATGCGCTGATGGAAGATTACTTAATCTATGTTTTTTCGATTACCAATTTGATGTTTTCAAACGATGCTACTTCAAATTATCAATTAATAGAAAAACAGTATCCGCGATATCTAGATATCGTACCACTAAAACACATCGCATCGAGGCTTAATGTGAGCCCCATAACCATTTCACGAATTCGAAGCGATAAGCAACGAAAAAGTAAAAATTAACAGATGTTAATTGCGCGAAAAAATAGGGTTTTATATTTGTAGAAAGCGTGTGAAACCATGAAAATTGGTAGAAGGTAGCTGAAACAGTATGCGAAAAATTTCTATTTTTTTTAGTATTTTATTTTCTATTTTTTCTCTTGTACTTTCGGGTCAAATAATTTGGTATGTCTCGCCAGCAGGTTCTGGAAGCCAAAACGGAAGTTCGTGGGCAAATGCAAAAACACTGCAAGGTGCAATCGCCGATCTTACCTCTGGAAACTACGAACTGAGACTTCGTCAAGGTAATTATCCCATCACATCAACTATGATTTTAGATTGGGGATATACGGTACGGATCAATGGTGGATATAGCGGCACCGGTACAACGCGAGATTATGCTGTATACCCAACAAATCTCAATGGCCAAAATGCGACACAAATAATGCGTGTTCTGTATGATAACAACAGCATAGATGGGGTTAATTTTATAAACGGATATGTGGATGGAGATAATGGGGGTGGCGGTGCTATTGTGGTACAATGCAATACTCTAAGTATTTCCAATGCAATCTTCAGAAACAACATTTCTGATGGAAGTCGAGGTGCCGGTGCTGTGTATTTGCAACATGGCTCTAGAGGTGCAATCACACTAGATAATTGCACTTTCGAAAATAATCGAAGTAATTATAAATCATATCCTTACGGACAAAACGGCGGTGGAGCTATCCATAACTGGGCGCAAAATGTTACCATCCGAAATTCGCTGTTCAGAAATAATTACGCGCAGATTCCTGGAGGTGCTATTTATACGTGGGGTCGAAATTTTCAGCTTGAAAATACAACATTCGAAAATAATACCTCCGAAGGCCTAGGTGGTGGGATTTACATTAATGGTGATGATGTAACATTAAAAAACAATCAGTTCACAAGGAACAAAGGGGAGGAAGGCGGAGCAATTTATATCTCAAATGATAAACTTACACTAGAGAATTCGCAATTCGCAGGCAATCAGGCACGTGTTGGAGGAGCTATCTCAAGCAGCTTTGGAGAGTGGTTTGTTTCCAGCACAATTTTTAGAGCTAATACGGTTAGCGAAAAAGGTGGTGCAATCTACAATCATCGATTTTCGGAAGTTTCTACAATAGATAAATCCGAGTTTCATGATAATTCGGCGCAACAAGGGGGTGCGATTTATAACTTTAGCGAGGGAGGTTTAAAAATTACAAATGCCCTTTTCCGTAATAACAGAGCAAGTGACAAAGGTGGCGCTATCTTTAATTATCGAAATGTCGCGGTCACGAATTCCACTTTTCTAGGTAATACAAATACGGCCTTCATTATCCCAAGTAATTCAAACTCGGATACAAGCCGAAATATTTCTCAAATATACAATTCGATATTTTACCAAAATACAGGAAAAACAGGAGGTTTTCGTGCGGATGTTCATCCCGAAATTGCGAATCAAGATGCTAGTGACAAAGACATTCGCCGAAATATCGTACAAGAGTACAATCTTGGAACCGCGAATTTAATTGGTGTCAATCCTCTTTTTGTAAATAACTCGACTAATTTTCGCTTACAACAAACAAGTCCAGCTATTAATTATGGTGCCAATTCTCTGTTTAACCAAGTTTCCACTACGCCTGTCGGATCTTCAACGGATATAGCTAATCTACCCCGACTGGCTGGTTCGTCAATTGACCTCGGTGTTTATGAACTGCAACCTGTGGTACTTCCATGCCCAGCCATGATTTTGCCGACGCCGAATGCTGTAAATGTTTCGGTTTCAACCAATATTTCTTGGAATGCTATTGCCAATGCCGCGGGTTATCGATTGTCTATCGGTACCACGTCGGGTGGCACAAATATTCTGAATAATGTCAACGTAGGAAATGTCACAACCTACAATCATCCTACAGATCTTGCACCGGCTACGACTTATTATGTGCGGATAACGCCGTACGATGCTGCCTCAGCAACTTCAAATTGTAGTGAATACTCTTTTATAACGGAAAATCCTCCAATTACAATTCCGACCTGTTCAAATATTACACTTCCAGCAAACAACGCAACGAATGTTTCAATAAATCCGACAATAACGTGGACAGCAATTTCTGCTGTGACAGGCTACCGAATCCGAATTGGAACTTCGGCAGGTGGAAATGATATTTTAAACCAAAATTTAGGAAATGTTACTTCATTCACGCTTCCTTCAAATTTAAATTACAGTACGAACTATTATGTGAGAATCATTCCGTTTAATGATGCGGGCGATGCAACAGGATGTTTGGAACATCGTTTTACAACGGAAAATCCTCCAGTTACAATTCCGACCTGTTCGAATATTACGCTTCCAACAAATAACGCGACAAATGTTTCAATAAATCCGACAATAACGTGGACAGCAAGTCCTGCTGCGACAGGCTACCGAATCCGAATTGGAACTTCGGCAGGTGGAAATGACATTTTAAATCAAAATTTGGGAAATGTTACTTCATTCACAATTC
>JAYRQH010000341.1:0-3813 GCA_041910715.1 Bergeyella sp. | reverse complement strand
TAAAGGTTTTTTCGGTAGAAGAAAGAACGTTTGGACTGTAGCTAAAAACGCGGTAGAAAAAGCAATGCAATATGCTTACCGTGGTAGAAAAGAGAAGAAAAGAAATTTCAGAGCTCTTTGGATTACCAGAATTAACGCTGGTGCTAGAGAACACGGAATGTCTTACTCTCAGTTCATGGGAGCTCTTAAGAAAAATAACATCGAATTGAACAGAAAAGTTCTTGCAGACCTTGCAATGAACCACCCTGAAGCTTTCAAAGCTGTTGTAGATCAAGTAAAATAATATCAACTTTTTGTTATCAATATAAAATCCCAAGCCTTTGGCTTGGGATTTTTTTATGCTGCGGATTCCCCTTTATTTTACACGGCTTTCCAATATGCGTTCCACGTCTTCTAATTGAAAACCTTTGGCTTTGAGCAAAATTAAATAGTGGTACATGAGATCTGCGGCTTCGTTAAGAAATAGATCATCATTGGAATCTTTGGCTTCAATGACGAGCTCTACAGCCTCCTCTCCTACTTTTTGCGCCATTTTGTTTATTCCTCGCTGATAAAGTGCATACGTGTAGGAATTCTCCTCTTTTTCCTCGATTTTTTTAGAAATGGTTTCCTGTAATGTATAGACAAATCCTTTGGTTTCTTTCGCTCCAAAACAAGAAAAATTTCCTGTATGACAAACCACATTTGTTGGCTTCACTTTAATCAGTAAACAATCGTTATCGCAATCTATCGCAATGGATTGCACCCAAAGGAGATTTCCCGACTGCTCGCCTTTTGTCCATAACCTATTTTTGGTTCGGCTAAAAAACGTCACTTTTCCTTCGGTTTTCGTTTTTAGAAAAGCTTCCTCATTCATGTAGCCTTGCATGAGCACTTGCCATGTCACTGAATCTTGGATGATTACTGGAACAAGTCCATTTCCTTTATCAAAATTTATATCCATCGTATCGGAATGTTTTTATTTTTTAAGTCATTTTTTAAGTCAGGAATTGCAATTTCTGAGAAGTGGAAAACACTTGCTGCTAAGGCTCCTGTAGCCTTGGTTTTCTCAAAAACATCTACAAAATCACTAATGAAACCTGCACCACCCGAAGCAATTACGGGAATGGTTACCAAATCGGTCACTTGACTTGTTATTTCAAGATCAAAACCGGATTTTGTTCCGTCGGCATTCATCGACGTCAGTAAGATTTCACCAGCGCCTAATTCTTCTACTTGTTTTGCCCATTCTACTGTTTTTAATTCGGTAGCCTCGCGTCCGCCTTTAACATGAACAAAATGTTGTCCATCACTATTTTTTGTATCAATTGCAACTACGACACATTGCGAACCAAACTCGCTAGCTAATTCTTGAATCAGTTGCGGATTTCGCACCGCCGCCGAATTGATGCTGATTTTATCTGCGCCGGCTTTTAGTAATTGGGAAACATCTTCAATCGAAGAAATGCCTCCGCCAACCGTAAATGGAATACTTAATTCTGACGAAATTTTCTTTACCAGTTCTACTAAAGTTTTTCTGTTTTCTACAGTCGCCGTAATATCCAAAAAGACCAATTCATCGGCCCCTTGCTCTTCATAGCGTTTTGCCAATTCTACCGGGTCGCCTGCTTTAATTAGATTCACAAAATTGACGCCTTTCACCGTTTCACCATCTTTGATATCCAAGCACGGAATAATTCGTTTTTTTAGCATAACTCTGAATTTAATTTTTGAAGTTCTTGCATCGAAATCTTTCCTTCGTAGATTGCCTTGCCTATAATGGTCCCGAAACAACCAATTTCTTTCATTTTAATCACATCCGCTGCATTTGAAATTCCGCCACTGGCAATAAGTTGCGTATTGGTTTCTTGTAAAATTTCCTCATATAGTACGGTTGAAGGCCCTTCCAACATTCCATCTTTAGCTATATCTGTACAAATAACTGTCGTCAAACCCATTTCTTGATAAGATTCTATAAAATCAACCACATCTAAATCGCTTTCTTCTAACCAACCTGATGTTTTAATCATCCGATTCAAGCAATCTGCACCTAAAATCAATTTTTCGGAACCGTATTCGGTAAGTAACTGTAAACAAAAATCTCGATCTGATACGGCGATGGAACCAATTGTTATTTGATTTGCACCTGAATTAAAAGCCAGTTCAACATCCGATTTTGATTTAATTCCACCTCCAAAATCAATTTTTAAATTTGTCTTCGAAGCTAAATTTTCTAAAACTTTAGCGTTGACAATATGTTTCGCTTTGGCTCCATCCAAATCAACAACGTGCAAATAGCGAATACCAATATCCTCAAATGCTTTTGCAACCTCTAAGGGATTTTCGTTGTAGACTTTTTGTGTAGTATAATCACCTTTTGACAGGCGAACACATTTTCCTTCTATAATATCTATTGCAGGAATTACTCTCATTACTTAAAGTTTTAAAAAATTTGATAAAATTTTGGCGCCCACCGATCCAGATTTCTCTGGGTGAAATTGCGTTGCATAAAAATTATCTTTCTGCAAAGCTGCGCTGTAAGGCAAAATATAGTCACAGGTCGCAATGGTATATTCGCTTAACTCACAATAGTACGAGTGCACAAAATAGAGATCATCCATTTCCGAAATATCTCTAAACAAAACTGAATCCTTAGCATCCACCGTGTTCCATCCCATATGCGGAATGATTCCCGAACTTGGGAAACGCTTAACATCTACATCAAAAATATTCATTCCCGTGGTATTGCCTTCTTCAATTTGATTGCACATTAATTGTTGACCTAAACAGATTCCCAAAACCGGTTGTTTTAAAGTGGAAACTAACGTATCCAATCCTTTTTCTCTTAAAAAATCCATTGCCGAAGATGCTTCGCCAACACCTGGAAAAATCACTTTATCAGCCGAAATAATTTCTTTAAAATCGCCTGTAATAATGGGATCAGTCCCTAAGCGTCTCAATGCATTTTGCACCGATGCAACATTTCCCGCATTATATTCAATAATCGCTACTTTCATTTTATAAGCTTCCTTTTGTTGAAGGTAAATTAAAATTAGAATCTGTTTGTGCCACCGCCATTTTTATGGCTTTTGCAAATGCTTTGAAAATACTTTCAATCTTGTGATGTTCATTTTCGCCTTCCACTTTGATGTTAAGATTGGACCTCGATGCATCTGTAAACGATTTAAAAAAGTGAAAAAACATTTCTGTAGGAACATCGCCAATCTTTTCACGTTGAAAATGAGCATCCCAGACCAACCAGGGTCTTCCCCCAAAATCAATAGCTACTTGCGCTAAACACTCGTCCATGGGCAACAAAAACCCATATCTTTCGATACCTTTTTTACTTCCTAATGCTTTCGCAATCGCCTCTCCCAAAACAATCGCTGTATCTTCGATTGTGTGATGCTCGTCAACTTCCAAATCTCCTTGTACGTTAATGCTTAAATCTAAATTTCCGTGGCGTGCAATTTGGTCCAGCATATGATCAAAAAATGACAAACCTGTATTGATATCCGCATTTCCTTTACCGTCTAAATTTACTTCAACTTCGATTTCTGTTTCTTTAGTTTTGCGCGAAACTCTGGCTTTACGGGGTTGCGATTTTAAATACTGATAAATTTCCGACCATGAATTTGTCGTTATTTCTGCGCCTTCGTCTTCTTCATCGGAAATGTAGATAGCCTTCGAGCCCAGATTTTTTGCTAATTGTATATCTGTTTTACGATCACCAATGACAAAGGAATTTGCAAAATCATAATTGCCATAAATGTATTTTCCTAAAAGTCCAACGCCAGGCTTGCGGGTCGGAAGATTGTCGACTTCGAAACTGCG
>JAYRQH010000340.1:0-2572 GCA_041910715.1 Bergeyella sp. | reverse complement strand
TGGTCATATAAACCGTGTTTTTCAACCAAGTCATTGGTTTTGCTTTCAACTTGTGTATCGTCTTTTGTCTCAGCAACTTCCACTTTAAAATCAAAATTTTCAGAACCAGCGACTGCCGAGCTGGTAGTTGTTGCAAACGAAGCGGCACCAGCAGCCAAAGTTCCACCTGCGATACCCGGACCTAGTGTGACTTCCACTGCAGGAGAAATTGGAGCAGTTTCCAGTGATGTTTGATTGGGCGTCTGAATGGCGTCAAAATCATTCGTTTGTGCTACTTCCGGAAATCCTTTAGGAGCTATTTTTTCGTGATTTGTTTTGGGAGCATTGGGGAATGATGATTTTGGCTCTTCTTTAGTAAGTTCATTTCCATCAGCCGTCATTTCTTCAAGTTCTTGGTCGGCTTCGAAATCTTCAGAAGAATTCGGCATTAACGAGTTCATTTTATCTTTAGCTTTCTCATTAATGCGGTCAAATTTATTTTTAATAGCGCTCGGTCGAAGATTAAATTCCAAGACAAAATAGAGTAGGATACTTGCGATAACGGTCATCCACATCCCGAAATTACCAATTATGGATTTTAAAAAATCCATAATTTGATAGCCGTAAACACCTGATAAAACGCCTTGTCCCTTCGTAACCGCTCCCATGAAAATCGGAAGCCAGCAAATAAAAAATACAGAATGCCCTAGGGTTTTCCAAGGTTTAAAATAGTTTTTTTTCAAAATCAATGTACCGAAAACAAGGAATAGAAAGGCAACAATAAAGGCGGCAACCCCCAGACTCTCGAAGATAAATAGGTTACCCAGCCAGTCGCCTAACTTACCAAACATATTGGATGATTTGATGGTTTTGTCCATCATGGTTCCCGCTTGGCTTTGGTCTGCCTTCCACTGCAAAAGGTATGATATAAACGAGATGGTAAGCACCAAAGAAATGAAAATAAACAAGAGCCCAAAAAAGATTCGAGGCTTGGCAAGAGTTTTAGTCGATTGTTGAGATTCTGCTTGAGAATTCTTTGTGTTTTTCTCCATAATATAGGGGCAAATTTAACAAAAAAAAGCAGATTTTTTTCGGTCTGTTTTTTAAATAATCAAAGTTTCTTTTATTATGTTAAGTTATGTTAAAGTCTAGATAAGATGACTTTTATCAATATTTTGTAGTAGGGTAATTGAAATACTTCCTTATTTTTGCAGTTTAACACGATTTACGACAATTTTTCACACCCTGTTTTTAATGAAGAAGCTCATTAATATTCTGATATCAACGCGTACAATGGCTGTTTTGCTTTTTGTTTATGCGTTCGCAATGGCCTATGCCACTTTTGTAGAAAACGACTACGGTACACCAACTGCCAAGGCCTTAATCTACGAAGCTAAATGGTTTGAGGCAATTATGTTAATTCTCATTCTGAATTTCATTGGTAATATTTCGCGTTATCGTTTATTTAGAAAAGAAAAATGGCCTGTTTTGGTCTTTCACTTAGCGTTTATCTTAATCTTCATCGGTGGTGCCATAACACGATATATAAGTTTCGAAGGTATTATGCATATTCGTGAAGGCGAAATGGCTAACGAAATCATCACAGAAAAGAATTTCTTTAAAATACAAATTGAAAAAGACGGCGATCGATTAAATTATCAGGACGTTCCGTACACTTTGGCTTCAGATAAGCCACTGATTGCAAAAATTACTCCACATAATTTCAAGGCTGCTTATGATTATCATGGAACTAAAGTAAGCGTAAAACAACTGGATTATGTACAACGTAAAAAAGACAGTTTGATTGCTGATCCTAAAGGTGTTGAGTATCTTCATTTTGTGGTTGCTGGTGATTCTGGAAGAGAGAATTTCTTTGTGAAGCCAGGTGAAGCTAAAAATATTAATGGAACGTTAATCACGTATAACCGTCCGATTGAAGGAGCTGTCGAATTTAAAAGCGAAAACGGGGTACTTTCGATAAAAACGCCTGTTGACGCAACGTACATGACAATGGCAACTCAGGCTACTGGTGATACTAAAAAAAACGAGTTCCAACCTTTGGTTTTACGTAGTTTATATTCCATCAACGATCTTCGTATTGTTGTTCCTGAGGGGTTACGCAAAGGAAAGTTAATGTATTTTGAGGGCGATCGTAAAAAAGATCAAAAAGTTCCTGACTTAATGAAAGTAGAGATTACTGGTCCTAAAACTACTCAAATCGTTGATTTGTCGGTAGAAAAGGGGAATCCAAATGCGTTCAAACAAATTAATATTGATGGGATGAATATCATTTTAGGTTTCGGACCTAAGATTTATAAAACGCCATTCTCGCTAAAATTAGACGATTTCGTGATGGAAAATTATCCTGGTAGTAGCTCGCCAAGTGCCTACGAAAGCCATGTGCAAATTGTGGACGAAGGTAAGCAAACGCCGTACACTATTTACATGAACAATGTTTTAAATCACGGTGGATATCGGTTTTATCAGGCAAGTTTTGATCCAGATCTTCGAGGGACCATCTTATCCGTAAATCACGACTGGTGGGGAACGGTAATTAGCTATATCGGATACGGATTTCTTTTCTTAGGAATGT
>JAYRQH010000339.1:0-1531 GCA_041910715.1 Bergeyella sp. | reverse complement strand
AACAAATTGATTCTTGTTAATTTATTAATTAGCAGTTAGTGTTTTCCCTTGATAAAAATTCAGTAACTGCGTGTACAAAACTGCCATATATTTTGACTGAAGATACGTTTGTTCATTCGTCAAATAAGTGTTTCTGCTTACAGCCAATTCCGTTGTTGTCAAACCTCCGAATTCATATTTTTTACTGGCTAAATCATAAGCGAGTTTTGCATTGTCTCTCGCTACTTTCGATGATTTTTGCTGAGCCTGATTCGCAATTGCGTTCTGCCAAGCTGTTTCAATGGATGAATACAACGTTTTGCTTGCATTGATTTTATCGAGTTTATTTTGTTCGATATCGATTTGAGCTAGTTTGACATTCGTATCATTTTGCTTTTTCGAGAAAATTGGAATGTTCAGTGATAAACCAACTGATTTATTGAAATTATTCTTGATTTGATTAAAATAACTGTAATCCTGAGTGCTCGTAAAACCTGTATTCAATCCTGCGGTTGCAGAAAGTGTCGGTTTGTAACCCGCTTTTGTAATTTCAAGTGCTTTTGAAAGAATCTCATTTTGAGAATCGTAAATTTTTAAATCCGGAAGATTTTCGATTGCTTGAGCAAAAACCTGTTGTTTATCGGGAATTGATTCCATTAAATCGCTTAGTTTTATCTTTTCAATTTGAAAATCAACACTTGGGTCAAGTTCCAATAATTGTTTTAGTTTTAAAACCTGTTGATTGTAAAGATTTTCGCTGTTCACAACCGTATATTGATTCTGCGCATCCTGAGTTTCAACATCCGCTAAATCTAATTTTGAAATCGCTCCATTTTTAAATTTAGTCTGAGTCAGTTTCAATTCCTGAGCGGAAGAATTGGCCGTATATTTTGCGCTTTCGATTCCTTCATAATAATATAAAGCTTGTAAGTAAACATTCAAAACGATATTGTTTTCCGCTTGTTTCTGATATAATGAAGACTGGTCGAGAATCATTTTGTTTTGTTCGATTTGAAGATTCAATTTATTTCCTTGATAAATCGTCATATTTCCACTCAATCCGAAACTATTTGATAAAATTTTCTGATTCACAAATGAACTCGTAATCGGGTCGATACTGGAACCATTCGTCACACCAAGCGATGAAGAACCGTAGATTGTCGGAAGCTTGTTATTTTTCTGCTGTTGGTAATTCAGGGAAGCAGTCGTCTTGTCCAAAACCGTTTTTTTTTACGGTAATGTTGTTTTCTACAGCGTAATCAAGACAATCCTCAAGCGTCCATACTTTTTGAGCCGGAGCAAGGATTCCGATGAAAAGCGCTATGATGAGATATTTTTGCATTGTTCGTCTGTTTTACGAGAACAAAGTTGTTGCATATAGAAAATAATATCAAATCTAATAGACAAACCGAGGGATTTTATAGAAGTACCAATTATTTTTGTCGCTTTTTATTTTATGAATTAAGAAAATTTCAATTAAAAATTCTTTATTTTGTAATCCAATTATTAGCTTTCAAAATGCAAAACTACCTTGATTTACTTCAACATATTT
>JAYRQH010000338.1:0-4948 GCA_041910715.1 Bergeyella sp. | reverse complement strand
GCATTGATATTTTTCACCGAATAAATCGATGAACTCGATCTGATCTCTTAAGCATCATCACGATAAAATCGACTATCTTTGTATAAATTGTCAGCAATGAATTATAATACACGAAAATGGATAAAACCTGAAGACCTCAATCCTAATCATTCACTATTCGGTGGACGACTGTTACAATGGATTGATGAAGAAGCGGCACTGTACGCCATAATTCAGCTTGAAAATCCACGTTGTGTTACGAAATATATGTCTGAAATCAACTTTGTAAGTTCTGCAAAACAAGGAGACATCGTAGAAATTGGTATCGAGCCGACAGGTTACGGACACACATCACTAACCTTACGATGTGAGGTACGCAACAAAATGACCCGTCAACCCATTATCACCATTGATAAGATTGTTTTTGTGGCTTTGGATGAGAATGGAAATCCAACTCGGCACGGGAAGACGCAAATCGAGTATGTTGACGATCGTTTAAAACAGGAATAAAGTGTGGTTCTGAGCATAAAAAATATGGTTTGCAATCGCTGTATCCTTACGGTACAGCAGATTTTTGATGCTCAAAATCTTGACATTGCAAATATCCAACTTGGTTTTGTGGAACTTGAATTCCCGATTGATGATGAAATGTTAGTTGAATTGCGGAAAAAATTGCACGATGTCGGTTTTGAAATTTTAGAGGAACCAGCTAAAATTCGTGTAGAAAGCATCAAAAATCTACTGATATCTAAAATCGCGCTTCTCGATATTGAAGATGACTTTGTTTTATCTGAATTCGTGGCTGAGCATGAAAACAGAGATTACAGTTCGATTTCCAAATTATTTTCTCAAGTGGAAAAAATGACTTTAGAGAAGTATTTTATTCTACAAAAAATTGAAAAAGTAAAAGAATTGCTTTTGTATAATCAGCATAATTTAACTGAAATATCTCATATGTTGGGCTATCACAGCATTCAACATTTATCAAACCAATTTAAAAAAATCACGGGACATTCTCCATCCCAATTCTTGAAACTGAAGGATAAAAACCGAAAGCCCCTCGACTTAATTTAGCTTCAGTATTTTACAACTATTTTCCATAGTTGTATAATTTGACTTTCATACAATACCCGAACTTTGTATAATCAATTACGTACTATGGAAAAAACATTTCAAATCCAAGGTATGAGCTGTTCGGGATGCCAGAAAAAAATAACCGAAGCACTCAATAGCCTTCCCAACATACACGCTGACGTTTCTTTAGAGAAAAGTGAGACAACGATACATTCTGATCAACCCATTGATGTTGATTATCTAAATAAGGAACTTCAGAAGATTGGAAATTATCAGTTGATTGATTCCGAGGTAAAGACAAATCCTACTCAAGTAAAACCGCAAGAGCGCGTATCTCCAAGTTCAGTGTATTATTGTCCTATGGAATGTGAGGGCGAAAAGGTCTATTTCAAACAAGGTGAGCGCTGCCCCGTTTGTAAAATGTATCTTGTTCCGATCGAAGAAAAAACTGGGTTTAAGCAACAAGCACCGTACTCAAAGACAAATTTACCAGAAAATTTTAAGCACAAAATCGACGACTATTATTGTCCAATGTTTTGTGAAGGAGACAAAACCTATCCCCAAGCGGGAGACTGTCCGGTATGCCATATGCATTTGGAGCAGATAACGAAAGATCTTCTAAAAAATGGATATTCTGATCACCAAGAGCATTCTACTCATCATAAACATGAGCACCATCATGTTCATGGAGACACTAAGGGTAGCATGCCGAGTCCAGATGCTTCAAAAGCAGGAAAATACTATTGTCCTATGTTTTGTGAGGGCGATAAGGTCTATGATTCTAATGTTGGTTGCCCAGTTTGTGGAATGGATTTGGTGAAGATTCCCGAGGTGCAAAAAACGATGTACACATGTCCAATGCATCCCGAGATCATCCAAGATCATCCTGGAGACTGTCCATTATGCGGTATGGATCTGGTACCTATAGCTTCTTCTTCCCACAAAGTTGAAGACGATACCTATTCCATTCTAAAAAAGAAATTTTTAATTGCTTTAGCGTTTACAATTCCACTATTCATCATTTCCATGGGCGGAATGTGGATTGAATGGCCATTCTCTGTAAAAGTTCAAGGATTTATAGAACTCATTTTAACCATTCCAGTCTTGTTTTTTGCAGGTTGGTTTATCATGGAGCGCGGATGGCGCTCATTTAAAACCTGGAAATTGAATATGTTTTCGCTAATCGCATTAGGAGTTGGAGCAGCATTCCTTTTCAGCCTTTTTGCCATCGCTTTTCCAGGAGCACTACCACACGAATTGATGCATGATGGCAAAGCGCCTTTGTATTTTGAATCGGTGGCGGTTATTCTCACTTTGGTGATTATGGGACAAATGCTCGAAGCTAAAGCTCATCAAAAGACAGGAAAAGCAATTGAAGAACTTATGAATCTTGCACCAGAAACCGCAAACTTAATTATTGACGGTAACGAGCGTGTGGTACCCGTTTCTGAGATAAAAGAAGGAGCAGTTTTACGAATTAAATCAGGTGAAAAAATTCCTGTAGATGGTACGGTTATCGACGGTACATCAAGCGTTGATGAAAGCATGATTTCGGGTGAACCTATTCCTGTACATAAGGAGAAAGGTGATTCCCTCACATCAGGAACATTAAATCAAAATGGTTCCTTAGTGATGGAAGCTGTAAAAGTTGGTGATGAAACGGTGCTGGCACACATCGTGAAAATGGTGCATGAAGCAAGTCATTCTCGAGCACCCATTCAAAAAATTGTAGATAAAGTTTCTCGTGTTTTTGTTCCGGTAGTCATCGCAATTGCGGTAATAACATTTGTTTTATGGTATTTGCTCGGTGGTGAAAACCGACTTGCATATGCCATCACAAATTCGATTGCAGTTCTTATTGTCGCGTGTCCTTGTGCTCTTGGATTAGCTACGCCTATGAGTTTGATGGTTGGCATCGGAAAAGGGGCCAAAAACGGAATTTTAATCAAGAACGCCGAAGCTCTGGAAGCAATGAATAAGGTAGATGTTTTAATCACCGACAAGACGGGAACTTTAACAGAAGGAAAACCGAGCGTGAATGCTATTTTCGCATATTCAGATACCACAGACGAGGAAGTTCTTCAACTTGCAGCTTCACTCAATGCCCAATCGGACCATCCTTTGTCAAAGGCAGTTTCAAAAAAATCCGAAGAGAACAATGTACAAACTTTACCTGTCTCTCAATATGAAAATATTACGGGAAATGGTGTTAGTGGTTATATCAATGGTTCACAATACTTTCTTGGAAATGACCGCCTGATGAAAAGCCTTCATCTTGATTTTAGTTCTCAAATAGAAAATGTATTAGCGACTTCAGAATTTGTTGGAAAAACAGTTTCTTTTATTGCGAATGAGAAGCAAATTTTGGGAGTCATTAGTTTTGAAGATCAGTTAAAGCCTACTTCGAAGCAAGCAATTGATTTTTTACATAAGAAAGGAATCAAAATAAAAATGATGACCGGTGACAACGAAACGGCTGCTAAAATGGTTTCTCAAAAGCTTTCTATTGATGAATATACAGCAAATGCGCTTCCTGAAGATAAAATGAATGCCATTAAAACACTTCAAGAAAAAGGCCATGTGGTGGCCATGACGGGCGATGGAATAAACGATGCACCTGCCCTAGCTCAATCAAACGTAGGTATTGCCATGGGGACGGGAAGCGATGCCGCAATTGAAAGTGCGGAAATTACCTTACTTAAAGGAGATATTTTGGGTATTGCAAAATCAAAAATTCTGAGTGAAAAATTGCTCCGAAATATCAAGGAAAATCTTTTTTTTGCGTTCATCTATAACATTATCGGTATTCCCATTGCTGCGGGTGTTCTTTATAGTAGTTTCGGTATTCTTTTAAGTCCAATGATTGCTGCGGCAGCGATGAGTTTGAGTTCGGTATCGGTTATTTTAAATTCGCTTCGCCTAAACTCAGCCAAATTGGATTTGGATTCATAATTTTAAAAAAGTCGTATAGCATGAAAAAATTAGTGGTGTTAAGCGGTGCTGGTATTTCTGCTGAAAGCGGTATCAGTACGTTTAGAGACAGTAACGGTTTGTGGGAAGATCACCGCATTGAGGATGTTGCAAGTCCCGAAGGTTTTCTAAAAAATCCTCAGTTGGTTTTGGATTTTTACAATGCAAGAAGACGTCAACTAAAAGAGGTACATCCCAATGCAGCACACCAAATCCTTGCTGAACTTGAAGATAATTTTGACGTCATTATTGTGACACAAAATGTTGATAATTTACATGAAAGAGCAGGCTCCACTAAAGTGATTCATCTTCATGGAGAACTAACAAAAGCACGTCCCCACAATAATGAATATGTAGTGATGGATTGGCTAGATGATTTAAATGTTGGCGATGTCGATTCTATGGGAGTTCAGCTGCGTCCCCATATTGTCTGGTTTGGAGAAGCTGTACCTAAAATGCAGGAAGCTATTGAGGAAGTTGCTAATGCAGATATTCTGCTCGTCATCGGAACATCTTTACAAGTTTATCCAGCAGCAGGTCTCCTAGATTATATTTCATCAAGTTGCGAATTGTATGTGGTTGATCCTCATCTTGACAATCGTTTTGCAAAAAATACGCATTTTCTAAAAATGAATGCTACTGAAGGAATGAAGGAGATAAAGGATAGACTTACAAACTAAACTACACAAAACAAATCATTCGGCTTTGGTCGAATGATTTGTCTGGTTTTCTGGTATTAGTTTTAAGAAAAATCATCACTTGTGTTCCAAGTTTTACGAGTTTATTTTCTTTTACATACCAAAGTTGCGTTATCTTATTAGTACTTGAAAGAGGAAAATCACCCTTTTTTAGCAAAGATTGTGTTTGAGGGCAAATAAAACCAATCCTACCCGACTTTTGACATCTAATTTTACAAAAACCGAAT
>JAYRQH010000337.1:0-3162 GCA_041910715.1 Bergeyella sp. | reverse complement strand
TTCACGCATGATTTCGGCGATTTTTTGCTCACCTACGATATAGCCCAGTTGCACCAAAAACAATTCTCCTTTTGTGTACGAAGCGACGCTATAGGCATTTCCGTTATCGTGATGATCGGCCAGCCATACGGCAGGCTCTTCCAGACCAGTCTTTGCAAATTTCACATAGCTATTTATTGCAGGAACAAATGGATTTGGAATAGGATTTTTAGGCGGAAACAAACGATACATCACATAATCTTCGGCATAACTTGTAAAACCCTCGTCCATCCACGGTCGCATACTTTCATTAGTAGCAACAACCTGCTGAAACCACGAGTGTGCCCCTTCGTGCACCATCAATCCAACCAATCCTTCTAATGATTTAGCTTCGCCCAACATCAGTGTGCCCATTCCATATTCCATTCCACCATCGCCACCTTGGATAAACGAATACGATGGATACGGATATCTACCGAAGTTCGCATTCATTAATTGGAAAAACTTGGTCACATACGGTTTCGACTGTTCCCAGTATTGTGTTTTATCGGATTTTTGATACACATAATAAATTTTTGGACCATCGATTATTGAAAAGGTATCAACCGAAAAATCCTTGTCGGCTGCCCACGCAAAATCCAACATTTTTTTCGCGCTCCACTTCCAAACGGCTTTATTTTGATCATCAAATTTCACATTTGCATTCGAGGAATATCCTTTTACTTCCAATGGATTCTGTAGTGTTCCACCTGCGCCAATTACGTAGTCTTTATCAATTTTAATGCTCACGTCGAAATCGGCAAAAGGCGCATGAAACTCCCTTCCGATATAATCGAATGTTGCCCAACCTTCATAATCGTATTCGGCAATTTTCGGATACCATTGCGACATCGACATATCTACGCCCTCTCGATTATTTCTTCCTGCACGTCGTATTTGATAGGGAATATTGGCATCCCACTCCATGGTAAATGTTGTTGAAGAGTTTGGTTTGATGGGCGTGTTCAAGTAAACTTTCATAATGGTTTCCTGAACTTCAAATTTTAGATCTTTTCCGTTTTGTTTAATCCAATGAATATTCTGCGCTCCCTCCTCACCCTTTGGAATTTGCGACAGACGAGAAATTCCGTCTTTATGCAGTCGGCTATCACCTGTTTTTCCTTGATTCTTAACACGCTGATCCATCATGGATCCTGGATGAAAAGCGTTCCAATACAAATGGAAATAAACTTCCTTTAACTCGTCTGGTGAATTGTTCGTGTATTGTAGCGTTTGCTTACCAGTGTATGTAAAATTGGGAGCATCTACATCAATTTCCATTTTGTACTTCGCATACTGTTGGTAATAAGGCGTTCGCTGGGCGGTGAGCCACGAACTGAAAATAACCAATAGAAAAAATAACTGCTTATTCATGATTTCAACAATTTTGAGTCGAAAGATAAGCAATATTTAAAAAATAAACCTTGAAAACACGAGGTTTTCAAGGTTATAGATTTTAAAAAATACACGGATTTTACTCTTCTATTTTATTGTTATAATTCAAAATTTTCTCTAAAATTCGCATTGTAATCATGTAGGTTGGCTTCACCCCTGTTAAACCCAATCCACCTGAAGATAATGTACTTCCTGTTTCTAGTGGGTTGTCCGACGCATAATATGCATAGCACAAGAAGAGATCTTCTGAGATGTGATGACGTATTTTGGAAGCTACCTGAATGGCCTTTTGATAATGCGCTCCTTCCATCTCGAGACCAATTGCTCGCCACGACGTATTCATAAAATAGGAAAGAATGTCCTTATTTTGAAGGGAGGTTCCCAAAACGGTAATCATCGTACCTTCGTAAGCTTTGATTTCGTCATCTTCAAAATCGGATAACTGCAATGCATTTTTAAATGGATAATTATCTGCAGTTCCTTCGAAAATATGCGCAGTAGGAATCATAATATCTCCTTTTCGGCCTTCCAGTATACCTGCCTTCCCCATAATGGAGATGGATTTTACCTTCATTGTATAGACTTCACCCTGATGATCGTACGGTCTCAACAATTCGTCCATGATTTCGTACGCCTGCTCTCCAAAAGCATAATCGAAAACCAACACAACATCATCTCCCGAAAATTTCGATTTTGCAAATGGGGTGTTTTTCAACTTCACTTTGCTTAAGTCAATGATCTGAACATCAATATTACTTCCACTTTGATCATCAATATAGATTAAACCTTGTTTTGAAGAAAAATCCAACACTTTATCTTGAAGTGATTTCTTATTGCTGATTTCTTCGTACATTTTATAGTCTACAGTACCATCCGATTTTTTACCAAGTGCGTCATTTCCGTAAATCATATTCTTTACCGAATGCATATTTGCCGAAATGATGTGTAGTGGACGCATTTGCAGTTGATTTTCAACCAAGACACGTTTTACATTATTAGCCCAACGGTCGCCAAACAGGTGGTGTCCTACCCGCTCTCTTAAAATGGCACTAAAGAAAACTTCACGTTCACGAATACCCAATAAATCATCTAAACTCGTTCTCCCCAAATGGTAGATAATCTTGAATAGTCGATCAGGATTGGCATCATCTCCAAAACTATGATAAGCATTCAAAGTTTCGTCAAATGTTCGTCCTAAGAGTGATGAAAGGTGAATTAAGGCAACTTCTTTATCCTTACGACTGTATTTCTTCTCGCCGATAGCAACCTGCTCAATAATTTGCCATGCACGTGTCAGTTTATAATCTTCATCTTTATTATAAGCGAGTTCGCGGATTTTATCAGCTTCGATATATAAGAAAGTAAGGTGGGTTAAAATATCGTAAATCTCGGATCTTCCTAAGAGTACTTCGATATTCATCTGATATTCATCGATGCGATAGCAATTTCTTCTTCGTTTCTTTGGTACGATTACTTCAAAACTTCCCTTTTCAAAACCTTCATCCGATGTTAGATGTACAAAAGGAGTTTCCTCAATGCCCTCTGGCAAACGGTCTAGCACATATAAAAGTCCATCAAGTTCAATTTTATTTGGCGTGCCCATAGAGCCATAGATTTCAGGCGCTATAATCATTAAAAGAGATCGTAACGATTCTCCTGATATTCCTGAAGGTTTGAAAAATCCTCTATAAAAAAGGTGTCGCATTGAAACATATAATTTCTCAATTGCTTCTGTTGTTTCTCTTGCTC
>JAYRQH010000336.1:0-12511 GCA_041910715.1 Bergeyella sp. | reverse complement strand
TATTATACAATTAATGAAGATTTGTGGGCGAAAATTCGCGATGGTAAAATAGATAAAGACTATCTTAGAAAACATCGATTTTATGATTCATTTCTCTTTTTTGGTATTGATGATCACGATTTGTCTTCCCGGTTTGACGAAGATTTTCTGGACGTCATTTTAAATTATAACGAATTGGTTGAAGGCGCATTTCCGTTATTGGAATACTTAGCAACCAAGGACTATAGTTTGCATATTCTGTCCAACGGCTTTCTGGAAGATACCAATCGCAAGGCAGAGTTATCAGGAATTAAACCGTATTTTAAAACCATTACCAGTGCAGACGAAATTAATATACGAAAGCCCCATGCTGATATTTACAAATTTGCCTTAGAAAAAGCGGGTGCAACAATAGAAGAATCTGTAATGATTGGAGACGATTGGATTGCCGATGTCGAGGGAGCGTTGGCATTTGGTTTAGAAGCCATTTTCTTTGATGTCTTTTTAGACCAAATTCAAGGAGAGAATTTTAAAACCGTAACAAATCTGAAGGAAATTACGGATATTTTTTAAGACAAAACACCTAGAAATAGGTGTTTTTTTAATCTAATTTTTTTATTGCTCCTCCTATTTTTGCAATCTTATTGACATTATTTTCAAAAACTTCAATCACATAATTGCCATTCTTGAGGTTGCTGTTTTCCCATTCGAAAGCAACGGTTTTTTTGGCTTCCTTGTTATAATTTACCCAAAATCGATCCGAATAGGAAATCTGGCGTCCTCCTGTGATAAAACTGCCCGTTGACGCATTGCTAAATGTGGCTAACTGCCCATCGGGTTTATGCACTACAATGAACATTTCTTTTTTTCCAGAGGATGCCCGCGGATTTTCATTGATATCAAAGCTGACTTTCACTCGATTGATGCGATAGGCTTTGTCTGTTTCTATTTCTTTTCCGCTGCTTCGCACTTTATAGCTTTTCATTGTAAAATTAGAAAGGGAAAGAGCTGAAGAGTTTTCTAAAGCGCGTAATTTTCGATCGGTATCAGCTCGCTCAGTATCATATTTCGAGGACATATTTTTATTAGACACTTCAAGATTACTGATCTTTTCCTGAAGCAGAGCCAGTTCTGTGTCGGTCGTTTTTTGATTTTGAACCAACAATTCTTTTTCGCGTTGCAGTCCATGCACTCGTAACTGGTATTCCTCCATAACCGATCGCGAAATGCTCTGCATTAACTTTTTAGCTTCTGCAAGTTCTCTTTCGGTAAGTTCGTTTTTCTTTAGTAACGTTTCAATCTTACTCTTCTGCGAGGCAATTATATCATTACTGATTTCCAATGAAGATAGGCTGGCTTCCAAATCCCTTTGAATGAGTCCGTAATCGGAGCGCAAATCTTTTAATTCAGTTTTCATTTCGTTGGTAGAATATCCATTACTCATTTGGTCATACGCCATATAACCAGATAAAGTAAGCACCAAAAGGATTAATATTATTAGTATTTTATCTTTCATTACTGCGATTTTTACTAAAATAATTCGCAAAAATAAGGTTATTTATTGAATTTGATATAAAAAGTGGTTCCTGCGCCATCGGAGGTTTCAAACCATATTTTACCGTGATAATCTTCGACAATTTTTTTAACCATGGATAAGCCCAAACCCATCCCTGTTGTTTTTGTAGTGAACTCAGGATCGAAGATTTGGTCTCGGTATTCGATTGGTATACCCGAACCATTGTCGGTAATTTGAATGATAAAATGGTCCTGATAGTCTGTCAATATGACTTTTATTTCTTTATCAATATAATCTTGGGTGGCATGAATTCCGTTTTTTACAATATTGGTCACAATCCGAGTAAGGTACAATCCGTCCATGTGATACGTAAGCGAAGGAACAGTGCTTACGAAGCTAACAATGGTTGGCGGAAAGATATCCAATGTTCTTTTTATCGTTTCGACAACATCGATTTCTTCGTCCTGATTTGATGGCATTTTGGCAAAATCAGAAAAGGATTTGGTAATCGAAGAGATCATGTCGATTTGATGCACAACCGACTCTGTTAGGGCGCGAACTTTTTCTTTGTTATCGGGTGCATCAGGATTGTATCGCCTATAGAAATTTTGTATAGTTAATCGAAGTGGGGTAAGGGGATTGTTAATCTCATGTGCAACTTGTTTAGCCATTTCCTTCCACGCCTCTTCACGCTCGTTTTTTTGAATGATTTGGGTTTGGTACTGAAGTTTTTCAAGCATTTTGTTATACGCATTCACCAACGGCTGGATTTCGTCATTTTGATGATAGTCAATAGGTTGATCGAGAATGCGAACGTCTGTGGCTTCAAATTTTTCTGCAATATCATGAATTTTTGAGGTGAGACCGCGGGAAAAAATCCACGCGACGATTCCTGAAGTAAGAACAAGAAAAATAATTGAAAAGATATAGTATTTCAGCGCTTCCATGAGTTGTAAATTCAACGAACTGTTGGAGACGATGTTCTGCGTATTCAGGATCGCAAGATTCTTACCATTTTTAGTTAGGTACGAATATTTATTAAACACCATTTGACCCGATTCTTCGATTAGGCTGTCTTGTGAAAATTCAAAATTTCTACGTAATTCGTCACGAATTTTCAGGGGTAAGAAATTCGCTTGAAATCGACTGCTTCCCAATAAGCTGCCATCCAGATCGTAAATGGCAATATTCGTTTTGTGGACATTTGCCAATTCGTGAACCCTTTGTGTAAATGCATACATCAGCTGATCATGATCTAAGCTGTCATGACTAGAGTTCAAAAGATAGCGGTAGGTCTCTTGTACGCGACTGTCTGTTCGGTCAATCTGATTAAGTTTTGATTGATGAAACGCTTTGGCATTTTGGCGGTAATTAATATACGCCATCAGCGACACAAAGAGGGTGCTCGTTAATACAATAGCGAGAAAGATTCGATTTCTAAACGAATTGGTGTGTTTTTCGTGACGAGACATAGGTCTTACACCGACTATAATCCCAAACTAGCTCGTACTTTTGCTAACGTTTTTTGAGCAATAGGACGTGTTTTTGCAGCACCTTCTTGTAGTTTTGTTTCCAGCTCATCAAGATGCGTCATATAATAATGATACAACTCACGCTCTTTAGCAAAACGTTCCAAGATCAGGTGTAAGAGTTCCGTTTTTGCATGCCCGTATCCGAAGTTCCCTGCCAAATATTTTTCGCGTAGCACTTCAGTTTGCTCCGGTGTAGCAATGAGTTGATAGATCGCAAATACTTTATCGGTTGATGGATCTTTTGGTTCTTCAAGTGACTTAGAGTCTGTTTCAATGCTCATCACTTGCTTTTTTAACTCTTTTTCAGGAAGAAAAATATTGATGATATTACCCATCGATTTTGACATTTTTCTACCGTCGGTTCCAGGTACGTATTTGGTATCTTCTTGCAGTTCAGCCAAAGGAAGCGTAAGAACCTCACCCATTTGGCGATTGAATTTTTCGGCAACATCACGCGTGATTTCCAAATGCTGAAGCTGATCTTTTCCAACAGGAACAATCTCAGCATCATACAACAGAATATCGGCCGCCATCAGTATCGGGTAATTAAATAGACCCACGTTAACATCGGCTAATCGATCCGATTTATCTTTGAAAGAATGGGCAAGCTGCAATCTCTGAAAAGGGAAAAAGCAATCCAAATACCAGGTCAATTCGCACGTTTCCGGGATATCACTTTGTCGATAAAAATAGGTTTTTTCGGTATCAAGTCCGCAAGCGAGCCACGCGGCAGCAATTTCATACGTATTTTGCTTAAGCTGAGCAGCGTCTTTTATCAATGTTAATGTATGAAGATTGGCAATAAATAGGAACGAATCGTTTTCTTGTTTTTTAGATAGTTCAATTGCGGGGATAATGGCTCCCAACAAATTTCCCAAGTGTGGTGTTCCAGTTGCTTGAATTCCGGTTAAAACTCTCGACATTTTTATGGTTTTTAAAACGGCAAAATTACGGAAATCTTATGGAATGTGGACTTTATCGCCGCCGAATTTTGGTTCGACACCGAAGGCAAAATCCCAAAAAACTTTAGCGCGAGCCAATTTTTCTCGAACATTGGTTTTGAAACCGGAATAGGCATTTACGTCTTTAGCGTTATAGCCGTAGGCCTTTATTCCTTCTTTTTGAGCCAAAAAAAGAGCTCGTTCGTTATGAAAACGTTGTGAAACGATGATAAACGAGTTCTGACCAAATATTTCTTTCGCTCGCACGACGGAATCTAAGGTTCTGAATCCTGCAAAATCTTCAAAGATTTTATTTTCGGGAACGCCATTAGCGATTAACGCCAATTTCATATCTTCAGGTTCGTTGTAATGTTCGACCGAATTGTCTCCACTAACGATAAAGTATTCAACCTTTCCTGCGCGGTAGAGTTCGGTTGCTGCATCAATTCGGTATTTGAAATATAAGTTGATGCGGCCATCGGATAAAGTTTTACTTGTTCCTAGCACCAAGGCTACCTTTTCATTCGGAATTTCTGAAATAGTCGAGGTAACGAAATTTTCGGTTTCGGATTCGATAGTGTAATTGCTCCACCAAATAAAAAGGGCTGAAACTACGGTGAGTATCAGTCCTATTAACATTATTTGTTTTAAAATTTTCAAGTGAAATCGGTTTATGCATTCGGATTAAAAATCAATTCCATTAGGAAAGGCTTTCTTTCTAAAAATAAATAAAAGTAAGGCTCCAACCGTAATCGCAGAGTCTGCAATATTAAAAATGTATTTGAAAAATTCTAAAGGTTTTCCGCCCAAGCCCGGAACCCAGTCAGGCCAAGTTGTATCCACTAAAGGAAAATGAAGCATGTCGACGACGCACCCTTTCATAAAATGCGAATAGCCTTCACCAAACGGGACCACCTTAGAAATGCCTCCATATTCAATCCAACGGCCAATGCTTTCGTCAAAAACAGTTCCGCTGTCGAAAATCATTCCGTAGAACATCCCGTCTATCAAATTGCCTATTGCACCAGCAAAGATAATTGCCATGGGAATAATGAGATAGTTGGAAGCACCTTCTTTCAGCCATTTTCGGAACAAATACACCATACCTCCAATAAGAACGATTCGCAGAATGACGAGTGCGTATTTCCCTAAAAGTCCACCAAACTGAACGCCGTACGCCATCCCTGGATTTTCTACAAAGGTGAGTCGGAACCAGCTAAGCCCAAAAACTTCAACGCTTTCTCCGAGATGAAAATGGGTTTTGATGTAAAATTTTGAAGCTTGATCAATCAGTAATATCAAAAATGTAATTAACGCTATCTTCTTCATTACGACCCTTTATTTGGATTGTTTTTAAGATTTTTCGCCCATTTTTCCACCTTTTTAGCGTTGATCTTTTCTTCTGTCTTAGCGCTTTTGCTTGGATTACGATGATTGTTTTTTTCAAACGTGATGTTCATATCCTTAAGTACACGCTTCAAGGCAGTCATTTCCATTGAATTTTTAGGATAAACGATAAGGGATTCCATTTTTGTCTAAATTTTTTTTTAAAGTCTGTAGCACATTTTTTCAAATGCTTGGCTAAAGTATTTTTAACATATTAAAAAGAGTCGACAATGATAACATCAACTCAAATTTTGGTGAGGAAGCAAGAATCAATGTTAATTTAATCATACTTCACACCAACATAAATTTAAAATGTACAAAGTACAAAGCATCTTCGAAAAAATACGTCATACTTTGTACATTAATTTTTTTGTACGATTTACAGCTTATCGTTGCATATTCTTAGCCTCAATGCTCAATGTAGCATGAGGTACCGCCATCAATCGCTCTTTAGGGATCAATTTTCCAGTAACTCGACAAACACCGTACGTTTTATTTTCAATACGGATTAAAGCATGCTTCAAATCGCGGATAAACTTTTCTTGTCTACCGGCTAATATGGCATTCTGTTCTTTGCTCAACGTTTCAGCGCCTTCCTCAAAGGCTTTGAAGGTTGGTGAGGTATCGTCTGTTCCATTATTTTGGTCATTGAGGAAGCTTTCATTAATCAATGTTAAATCTTTTTCCGCTTTCTCTATTTTTTCCTGAATAATTTTTTTAAACTCCTGCAAATCTGCGTCACTATATCGTACTCTATCTTCAGCCATAATGTTTTTGTTAAATCGTATGCTAATGAATCCTTGTTTTGTAACAAGCTCATTTTCAGTCTGATATTTTTAAATCTTGTTTATATACACGTTGAAATTTACCTCATTAATCTCGATACTTTCGTATGCGGTGAGTGAATTTACAAATTCTATTCTATCCGACAACACTTCTGCGCAAATATATGCTTCATTGTTGATAAGTTCTTTTTTGAAAGGGCAATCTTCTTCCAATTGGATTGAAATTCTGTCCGTTAGCTCAAAATCTTTATCTTTTCGGATGTTTTGAACGCGGTTGATGAATTCCCTTGCAATACCTTCGGATTTCAATTCGTCCGTTAACGTCAAATCTAATGCCACAGTTATTTTTCCTTCGCTTGCTACCGTCCATCCTGGGATATCGGAAGTGAAAATTTCTACATCACTAATTGTGATTTCGTGCCCAGAAACGTTTGCTGTTCCTGTCTTTTCTAAATTAGCAATTTGCTCACTTGTAAATGCTGAAATCTCACCTGCAACCGCTTTCATATCTTTTCCTAACTTCGAACCTAAAGTTTTGAAATTCGGTTTTATCTGTTTGATAATGAGATGTGAAGCTTCTTCTGCGTTGATGAGTTGAAGCTCTTTTACATTGACTTCTTGTTTGATTAAATCGGCAACGGCAGTTATCTGTTCTTGCGTTTTTGCATCCAACACAGGGATCATCACTTTTTGAAGCGGCTGACGAACTTTGATATTTTCTTTCTTTCTCAATGAAAAAACCATCGACGTAATCTGTTGTGCTAAATGCGTTTTTTCCACCAAATCGGTGTCGATTAAACTTTCATCTGCAACTGGGAAATCAGTCAAGTGAACCGATTCACCGTTGGTTTTTCCTGTTACCGCATTCAAATCCTGATACAACTGATCCATGAAGAATGGTGCGATAGGTGCGGAAAGCTTAGCAACCGTATCCAAACAAGTATACAAGGTTTGATAAGCCGAAATTTTATCATCGCTGTAATCGCCTTTCCAGAACCGTCTTCTGCATAAACGAACATACCAGTTTGAAAGGTTATCGTTCACAAATGTATTGATGGCTCGTGCAACTTTTGTTGGCTCGTAATCTTCGTAGAAGGCTTTTACTTCTTTAATTAAAAGATTCAACTCAGATAAAATCCATCGGTCGATTTCGGGACGATTTTGAATGTCTGCTTCTTCATATTTAAAACCATCCACATTCGCATAAAGCGCAAAGAAAGAATAGGTGTTGTACAAGGTTCCGAAGAATTTTCTGCGCACTTCATCAATACCTTCAATATCAAATTTCAGGTTTTCCCAAGGGTTGGCATTGGAAATCATGTACCAACGCGTCGCATCGGGACCGTAAACAGACAGCGTCTCGAAAGGATCCACGGCGTTGCCTAAACGTTTCGACATTTTTTGTCCGTTTTTATCCAAAACCAAACCGTTTGATACCACATTTTTATACGCTACAGAATCAAAAACCGTCGTCGCAATCGCATGCAGCGTGTAGAACCAACCACGGGTTTGATCGACACCTTCTGCAATAAAATCAGCTGGATAAGCCTTTCTGTCGTCAATTAATGCTTTATTTTCGAATGGATAGTGCAATTGCGCATACGGCATCGCTCCAGAGTCAAACCAAACATCAATTAAATCGCTTTCGCGCTTCATGGGTTTTCCGCTTTCTGATACCAAGGTGATGGCATCAACCACATTTTTGTGCAAATCGATGAGTGCATAATTTTCTTTTGACATGTTTCCGATTTCAAAATCTTTAAAAGGATTTTCGGACATGATGCCTGCTGCGATCGACTTTTCTATTTCGTTATACAATTCTTCAACAGAACCGATGATGATTTCTTCTTTTAAATCTTCCGATCTCCAAATTGGCAACGGAATTCCCCAATATCTAGAGCGGGAAAGATTCCAGTCGTTTACATTTTCTAACCAATTCGCAAAACGACCTTCACCTGTTGATTTTGGTTTCCAGTTGATGGTTTCGTTCAGTTCTACCAAACGATTTTTCACCGATGACATCTTTACAAACCACGAATCGAGCGGATAATACAAAACTGGTTTGTCTGTTCTCCAACAATGCGGATACGAGTGCACGTATTTTTCAACCTTAAAGGCTTTGTTTTCTTCTTTTAATTGAATGGCCAACTGCACATCCCAAGATTTTTCGGGAGCCGTGCCGTCGTCATAATATTCATTTTTAATATACTTTCCTGAAAAAACTTCAGGTACATTTTGTCCCTCAATGAAGCGACCTTGCAAATCCACCAAAGGCACCAAATTGTCGTTTTCATCTTTAACCAACATCGGTGGAACATCTGCATCTTTGGCTACTTTCGCATCATCAGCACCAAAAGTTGGTGCGGTATGCACAATTCCTGTTCCGTCTTCAGTAGTTACGAAATCTCCTGGAATGACTACAAATGCTTTTTCTGGATTTTCAGCAGGCAGAAACCAAGGAACCAGTTGTTCGTAGGTTGTTCCCACCAAATCTGAACCTTTAAATTCAGCCAAAACTTGGTATGGAATTGTTTTGGACTCCTGTGTATAATTGGAAAAGTCTTCAGCGCTTCCTTCCACAAATTTCTTTCCGAATTGCTTAGGCAGTAACGCTTTTGCTAAAATAATGTTGATGGGCTCAAAAGTATATTGATTGAAAGTTTTCACCAATACATAATCGATATTCGGACCGACTGTCAACGCCGTGTTAGAAGGCAAAGTCCAAGGTGTGGTCGTCCAAGCTAAAATATGGATAGGTTGTTCTTTTTCAGTATCGAATTCTGCCCAATGTAAAGCGCCACCACACGTATTTTCTGCAATGTCACACGCTTCGATCGAGGCTGTACCTTTGATTTTTGAAGCCACTTTATCGGATAGCTTTTTCACTTTGAATTGCGCCACGACCGTTGTGTCGGACACATCACGGTAAGTTCCGGGCTGATTTAATTCGTGTGAAGACAAGCCTGTTCCAGCTTTTGGAGAATACGGCTGAATCGTGTACCCTTTGTACAACAAGTTTTTATCATACAACTGCTTCAACAACCACCAAACCGACTCCATATATTTTGGTTCGTAGGTAATGTATGGGTCTTCTAAATCCACCCAATAACCAATTTTTTCGGTAAGGTCGTTCCAAATGTCGGTGTAGCGCATCACGGCATTTCGACAAGCTTGGTTGTATTCTTCGATGGAAATTTTCTTTCCGATATCTTCTTTGGTAATACCTAATTCTTTTTCAACACCCAATTCCACGGGAAGTCCGTGCGTGTCCCAACCTGCTTTACGGAAAACCTGCTTTCCGTTTTGGGTTTGAAAACGACAGAAAATATCCTTAATTGCTCGCGCCATAACGTGGTGAATGCCTGGGAGTCCGTTTGCAGAAGGTGGCCCTTCGTAAAATACAAATTCAGGATGCCCTTCGCGGATTTCCACAGATTTTTTGAACGTATCGTTTTCCTTCCAGTTGGCAGCAACATTTTCTGCTACTTGACTAAGGTTTAAGCCTTTATATTCGTTAAACTTCTTCATCGAAATTCTCAATGCTTTTAAATAAAATTAAGTTTGCGAATATAGTGAATTTTGATCTAAAATCGTCACATAAAACACTTGATAAATAATGGCTTATCCACAGTTTTTCAAAAAATACGGGACAAAAAAAATGATTTCCTTAGTAATATGTAAGAAAAAAATTATCAGAAAAAATGCATTTAATAAAAAACTTCTACTTTTGCAAAAAATTTCAGAATGTCCAAAAATCTAGTTATCGTTGAGTCACCAGCAAAAGCAAAAACCATCCAAAAGTACTTGGGGAAGGATTTCGATGTGAAATCCAGCTTCGGTCATATCCGGGATTTGCCCAAAAAAGGTATGGGAATCGACTTGTCGTCGTTTACGCCCGACTACGAGGTTTCTCCTGATAAAAAGAAATTGGTTACCGAGCTCAAAGCCGCTGTCAAAAAAGCCGAAATGGTGTGGCTGGCGTCCGATGAGGACCGTGAAGGAGAAGCGATTGCTTGGCATTTGGCTGAAGAACTGAAATTAAAACCCGATAACAGAAAACGCATCGTTTTTCACGAGATTACAAAAAATGCGATTCTTAAAGCGATTGAAAATCCACGGGATATTGATCAAAATTTAGTTAACGCACAACAGGCCAGACGTGTTTTAGACCGTATTGTTGGTTTCGAAATGTCACCTGTCCTTTGGAAAAAAGTAAAGCCAGGACTTTCCGCTGGTCGTGTGCAATCCGTTGCTGTGCGATTAATTGTGGAGCGAGAAAAAGAAATCCGAAATTTTACACCTACAGCAAGTTTTAAAGTTGATGCGGTTTTTCTAAATGATGGTAAGCAAGAAATTGCAGCCAAACTAAAAAAAGATTTTTCTAAAGAATCGGAAGCCGAGCAATTTTTAGAGCAAGCCAAGACTACCGATTTTAAAGTTCTGAATGTCGAAACTAAGCCCGGAACGCGTTCTGCATCGGCGCCGTTCACAACTTCGACTTTACAGCAGGAGGCTTCGTCACGATTGGGTTACAATGTGACTACCACCATGCGCTTGGCGCAACGCCTTTACGAAGAAGGTTTTATCACCTATATGAGAACGGACTCTGTAAACTTATCGCAGGAAGCTATTGAAGGTGCGAAAGCACAGATTCTTTCAGAGTACGGAAAAGACTATTCTCAACCAAGAAATTACACCACCAAATCGGCTTCGGCACAAGAGGCACACGAGGCCATTCGTCCGACGGATTTTGGTGTTAAAACGATTGGCGATGCGCAATTAAGTAAATTGTATCAATTAATTTACCGTCGAACTTTAGCTTCACAGATGGCAAACGCTAAAATCGAAAAAACGGTTATCGAAATTGGTAATCCAAGTTTGCCACAACATTTTGAAGCGCAAGGTGAAGTGATTGTTTTTGACGGTTTCCTTAGAGCGTACGGAATTGTGAAAACAGAAGATGACGACGAAGAAAACAACGAAAAACTGCTTCCGAAAGTTAAAATTGGAGAAGTTTTAGACTATAAAAAAATTACAGCTTCAGAAAAATTTACCAAGCCAAGTGCACGCTACACCGAAGCAGGATTGGTACGAAAGCTTGAAGAATTGGGTATTGGCCGTCCATCTACTTATGCGCCGACCATCCAAACAATTCAGAATCGTGAATATGTTGACAAACGCGAAATCGAGCCACAAACGAGAGAAGTTGTTCGAATTTCGTTAGCAAAGGGAACCTTGAAAAAAGAGGTTCTTGAAGAAAAGTTTGGTGGTGATAAAAATAAATTTGTTCCTACAGATATTGGTGAAGTTGTTAACGACTTCTTGATCGATCATTTTCAGGAGATTTTAGATTACGGCTTTACCGCCCGTGTGGAAGAAGGTTTTGATGAAATTGCCGACGGTTCTGAAGAATGGAAAAAAATGATGACTGATTTCTATTCTAAATTTCATCCACGAATTGAAGATGTGGAGGAAAATGCAGAAAGAGCAACGGGCGAGCGCGTTTTGGGCGTTGATCCCAAATCAGGAAAGCAGGTGTGCGCACGCATCGGAAGATTCGGTCCTATGATTCAGATTGGAGAGCAAGACGATGAAGAAAAACCGATTTTTGCCTCGTTATTGAGCGGTCAGAACATTGCTACAATTGCGCTGGAAGAAGCATTGGAGCTTTTTAAACTGCCATTTGATCTTAACGAATACGAAGGACAGCCTGTTGCAATTGGTGTCGGACGATTTGGGCCGTATGTAAAGTGGGGCGAGACCTATATTTCTATTCCCAAAGGTGAAGATCCATTGTTTGTTGACCAAGAGCGCGCCGAAGAAATCATCAAAGAGAAACAAAAAGCCGATGCGCCTATTGCGAACTATAAAGGTGAACCAGTTACAAAAGGAACTGGGCGTTTTGGCCCTTTCATTAAATACAAATCGATTTATGTGAATGTTCCTAAAAAATATGATTTCAATAATCTTTCACAATCGGACATTGTTGAATTAATCGATGCTAAATTAGAGAAAGAGGCTAACCGATACATTCAGCAGTGGGAAGATGAAAAAATTGCTTTAGAAAATGGACGTTGGGGACCATTTATTAAATTTGGAAAGACCAACCTTAAAATTCCAAAAAGGGCCGATGGTGAAAAGTACGATGCCGAAGAATTAAAGCAAATCGATTTGGAAACAGTAAAGGCGTGGATTAAAGAGCAAGATCCAAAAGCTTTTGAAACTAAGAAAAAAGCACCCGCAAAAAAGCCCGCTGCTAAGAAAGCGACCACCACAAAAAAGATAACGACAACCAAAAAGACCACCGCTACCAAAAAGGCGAGTTCAAAGAAATAAAAGAGAAAGCCATCTGCACGATTTTGTAGATGGCTT